>NZ_AJFC01000392.1:0-14108 GCF_000256505.1 Rhodococcus sp. P14
AGTCGTGTCATTCTAAGTAAACGGTATTGAGGCTAGGTGCCGGTGATCTCGTCGGGGGTCTGCGGCAGGGACGCGGTCCGCACCTGGGCGGAGTCGAGATCGACCGCGTGCAGCGCGTTGCTCGCCGGGTCCGTGACGTAGGCGGTGTGACCCTGCACGTACAGGGCCGGGCGCGGCGACTGCCACTCGTCGGGTTCGGTCCACGGGGCGAGGACGTCGATGCGCCGGACCGCCGCGCCGCTGTTCTGGTCGATCACGTGCAGCGCGCCGTCGGTGCCCAGGACGAGTGCCTCACCGTGGGGGCCGCGCCCGAGCGAGCGGAACGTGTAGCTGGTGCCGAGATCGACGAGCCGCAGCTCGCCGGTGCGGGTATCGGTGAGCGAAATACGCTGGGGTCGTTCGAGTTCTGCGTCCGGATCGCTCTTGTAGTCGCCGAGAACGACGGGGGATTCCTCGGATCCGGCCTGGTTGCCGATCCGGCCGTACGGGTCCGGCGAGGTGACCTTGGTGATCGTGCCGTCACGGTAGACGAGCAGGCCGTCCTCGCAGCCCAGCACGACGGTCTCGTCGGCGGCGACGGCCTCGCCGTGCACGCCGGGGCACTGCTCGTTGCGGGTGACCTCCCGGCGTTCGGCGTCGAGCACGGCGATGCCGGTGCGGGACTCGCTGTCGCCGAGGGTGACGATCAGGCTGCCGTCGGCCAGCGCGACCGCCACGCCGTGGTGCGCTTCCGGAGTGGTGTACGTGTCGGTCCGGGGCTTGCCGTCGGCGAGCCCCGCGGGGTCGAGGATGTCGATGCGGCCGGTGCCGTCGTCGAAGAGCACGGTCCGGCCCGCGTGCCGGACGACGTGCCCGGGCTTGGTGGCGGCGAACTCGACGTCGGTGAGTGCCGGAGTGCCCGCGTAGTGGTGCGCGTGGTCGCCGTGGGGTTCGGACCAGCTGCCGGTGTCGAGGACGCGGAAGCCGCCGGCGGTGGAGACGAACACGTGCCGGCCGTCGCCGGCGGGATTGAGTCGGTTGAATCCGTCGAGCGGCAGATCGGCGACGACGTCGAGGTCGTTCGCGTCGAGGACGAGGACGCCCCCGTCGTAGGTGAGGGCGAGCCGGGGCTCGGCGGCGGCGACTTCGGCGGGCGCGGCCGAGGTGGTGGCGGGCGCGGCGGTGTCGTCGGCGGTGGAGGTGGCGCAGCCGGCCAGGAGCGCGGTGGCGCAGCCGGCCAGGAGCACGGTGGCCAGCCCTGCGGTGAGCGCGAGGCTTCGGGAGGACGTCATGCCGGAACATCTACGCCTTATTGCAAACGAATGTCAAAGTCTATTATGCGAATGCCTGCATCCGCGACACGCGGCGGCAGGAGGGAGGCGTCCGTACGCGACGCCGTTACCATCGACCGATGGACCCGGTCCGCAACCCGTACGCTCCCGGCGCGGGGCAGCGTCCGCCCGAGCTCGCCGGCCGGGCGAAGCAGCTCGACGCCTTCGACGTGGTGCTCGAACGGATCGCCCGCGGCCGACCCGAACGCAGCGTCGTGCTCACCGGGCTGCGCGGCGTCGGCAAGACGGTCCTGCTCAATCAGCTTCGCTCCGCGGCGATCTCGCGGAGCTGGGGCACCGGCAAGATCGAGGCCCGGCCCGATCAGGACCTGCGCAGGCCGCTGTCGTCGGCGCTGCACATGGCCGTGCGTGAGATCGCTCCGGCCCACCCGCACCCCGAATCGGTCGAGTACTTCCTCGGCGTGCTGAAGTCGTTCGCGTTGCGGGCGACCGCGGACAAGGGCATGCGCGAACGGTGGCAGCCCGGCATCGACGCCCCCGCCGTCAAGGGGCGCGCCGACACCGGGGACCTCGAGATCGATCTCGTCGAGCTGCTGATCGACGCCTCCGGGCTCGCCCGCGACGTGGGGGTGGGCATCGCGCTGTTCGTCGACGAGATGCAGGACCTCGGCGCGGGGGACATCTCCGCGATCTGCGGGGCGTGTCACGAACTGAGCCAGGACGCCGCGCCCCTCATCGTGGTCGGCGCCGGCCTGCCCCACCTCCCGGCGGTGCTGTCCGCGTCGAAGAGCTACTCGGAGCGGCTGTTCAGCTACCACCGGATCGACCGGCTCGACCGCGGCTCCGCCGACGTCGCGCTCCTCGCGCCGGCCGAGCGCGAGGGCGTGACCTTCACGGCCGAAGCGCTCGACGCGCTCTACGAGACCGCCGACGGATACCCCTACTTCGTCCAGGCCTACGGCAAGGCGACGTGGGACGTCGCGGCGACGACCCCCATCACTGCCGACGACGTGCGGGTCGGCGCGCCCGCCGCCGAGGAGGAACTGGCCGTCGGGTTCTTCGGCTCCCGGTACGAACGCGCCACGCCCGCCGAGCGCGAGTACATGCGCGCGATGGCCGACCTCTCCGGCGACGACGGTCCCGTCGCGACGTCCAAGATCGCAGCCGAACTCGGTCGCAAGCCGGCGTCGCTGTCGCCCGCGCGCGACGGACTCATCAAGAAGGGGCTCATCTATTCCGCCGAGCGGGGCTTCATCGGATTCACCGTGCCGCACTTCGGACGGTATCTGCGCGCTCAGCACGACTGAGCTGCAGTCGGATTCGCTGCAGGGCCCGGTGCTGGGCGATGCGGACCGCGCCGACCGACGTGCCGAGCAGCGCGGCGGTGCGTTCGGCGCTGTAGCCCTGCAGGATCCGCAGCTGCACCACGCGGCGCTGCTGCTCCGGCAGCAGTGCGAGTTGCCGGCGGACCGCGGACCGCAGTTCCTCGTCGAGGACGCCCTCCTCCGGTCCGGGGCCGGCGACGTCGTGCAGCGGTGTCACGGTGCGCGCGGCCTTGCGCCGGACGTCCGCGACCTTGTGCGTGGCGATGCCGAAGGCGAAGCGCAGCAGCGACGCACCGCGATCCTGGTAGCGCGGGAGCGCCCGGGTCAGGGCGAGGCACACCTCCTGGGCGACGTCCTCGGCGGGGGTGTGCGCGCGGGCCCCCTCGTCCATGCGTGCGGCGCAGAAGTTCAGCACATGGGGGCGAACGGAACTCACCACCACGCCGACGGCGTGCGGTTCACCGGCGACGGCGCGCGGTACCCATCGGCGGAGCAGTTCCTCGGTTTCGATGCGGTGCACGGGGTGTCCTCTCGGGCGGCGGAAGGTGGGGAGTTCCACCATCCGTCGCCCGGGCGCCCCGGGCCAGGACCCCTGGGGTGGTTACTCCTCCACCCACCGCACGGTGTCGTCCAGGCTCGCCCGGTCGGTGCGGCAGGTGTTGGCGGGGTGGCTCTCGTCGGCGTATCCGAAGGAGATCGCGCACACGATGTCGCGCTCGGTGGAAATGCCGAGTTCGCGGCGGACGGCGCCGGCGGTCATCGCGACGGCGGCCTGCGGGACGGCGGCGATGCCGAGGGCCTGCGCGGCGAGGAGCAGGGTGGCGACGTACCCACCGCAGTCGACCGCGCCGTAGGTGCCGAGGGCCTTGTCGGTCGTGACGATCGCGACGTGCGGGGCTCCGAAGAAGCGGTAGTTCTCGAGCATCTGCTCGGTGCGGCGGGCGTAGTCGTCGCGGGCGATGCCGAGGCTGTTGTAGAGGGCGTAACCGGCGCCGCGGCGACGCTCGGCGTACACCCCGCGGTACTCGGCGGGGCCGGGGATGTCCGGGTCGAGCCGACCGGAGGCCGCCTGCTCGTACACCGCGCTCCGTAGCCGCTCGACGGCGTCCCCGCCGACCAGGACGACCTCCCACGGCTGGGAGTTGCACCAGGACGGGGTGCGCTGCGCCATGCGCAGCATCGTCTCGATGTCCTCGCGGGGTACCGGTTTGGACAGGAACGCCCGGCAGGAATAGCGGGTGTCGAGCAGTGCCGAGAGCGAGGCGCCGTGGTCGATCGTCATGTGACCAGGGTCGCACAGGCACCTGTATAGCGCTCGTTCAGGCCCGTCGTGCGGGACCGGCGGTGAGGTAGTTCTCCCGGTCGAACCGCCGGGTCCGGAGCCGGTATCCCCAGGACGAGGCCGGCCACAGCGACCGGTTGACCTCGCCGCGGTCCAGGTACCAGCTCCGGCACCCGCTGGTCCACACGGTGCCCGACGAGCGTCGGCGCATCTCGTCGGCGAACTCCCGCTGCGCGGCGGCCCGCACCTCGAGAGCGGCGCCCTCCCGGTCGGCGGCGTCCATCGCGGCGGCGACGTAGCGGAGCTGGCTCTCGATCATGAACAGCAGCGAGGTGTGGCCGATCCCGGTGTTGGGACCGCCGAGCAGGAACGCGTTGGGGAACCCGGCCACGGTCGTGCCCAGGTGCGCCGACGCGCCGTCGCGGCCCCACCGCTCGAGCAGGGTGCGGCCGTCGCGACCGACCACCGGCAGGCCCGCGAGGGCGGCGGAGACCCGGAATCCGGTCGCGTACACCAGGACGTCGACCGCGTGGTCCCGGCCGTCGGCGGTGCGCACGCCGTGCGGGCGCAGTTCCGCGATCGGGCTGGTGACCACCGTGCTGGAGTCCCGAGCGAGTGCGGGATAGTAGCTGTCGGAGAACAGGATTCGCTTGCAGCCGATCCGGTGCCGCGGGGTCAGGACGCGACGCAGGTCCGGGTCGGGCACCTGCCGGTGCAGGTGCCGCAGCGCCCGGGACTCGAGGCGGGTGAGCCGACGGCCGGACCCGGTGAGCGCGGGGACGAGCGCTTCGCCGCGCCAGTACTCGACCGTCCGGCGCGCCCGGTGCGGCAGCGGCAGGCGCTGTTCGCGGCGCGGCAGCACCCAGGCGGGCGTGCGCTGGAACAGGGTGAGGTGGTCGGCGACGTCCGCGAGATGCGGAATCACCTGGGCGGCGCTCGCGCCGGTCCCGATCACGCCCACGCGCCGCCCGGGGAGGTGGGCGTCGTGGTCCCACCGGGCGGTGTGGAAGGCGGGGCCGCCGAAGGAGCCGTCGAGGCGGGGGACCTGCGGGACGTTCAGGGCGCCGGTGGCCAGGACGAGGAATCGGGCCGCGTAGTCCGGGCCGCGGTCGGTGCGCACGTGCCAGCGGCCCGTCGTCTCGTCCCACCGGCATCCGACGGCGGCCGTGCGGTACACGATCCGGTCGGCGAGTCCGTTCTCTGCGGCGAACGCGTGCAGGTGCGCGAGGATCTCGGGCTGGGTCGCGCGGCCGCGGGCCCAGGCGGCCTGGGGTGCGGACGAGTACGAGTACAGGGCGGGATGGATGTCGCACTCGCACCCCGGGTAGGTGTTGTCGCGCCAAGTCCCGCCGAGGGCGCCGTCGCGTTCGAGGACGAGGACGTCGCGTCCGCGTTGCCGCAGGTGTGCGGCGGCACCGAGCCCGGCGAAGCCGGCTCCGACCACGAGTGCTTCGGCTTCGATCACTTGAACAGTGTGCAAGTTGCGGGTTCACCAGGCAAATCGGGAAGTATTTCGCCTTCTTGCTCGTGTCCGAGAGTGCCGGATATTTCCCGATCAGACCACGTCCTCCTCGTTGCCCGGGGTGACGCGGCGCAGTCCCCGGTACGCGTCGGCGGGGGAGCGGCGGCCGGCCACGACGGCCTCGACCTCGGCGGCGATGGGCATCTCCACGTCGTACTCGCGCGCGAGTTCCATCACCGTCGGGGCGGTCTTCACGCCCTCCGCGACCTGGCCCAGCCGGGCCACCGCCTCGTCGAGGGTGAGTCCGCTCGCGAGGGCCTCGCCGATCCGGCGGTTGCGCGACGCGGGGCTCGTGCACGTCGCGATCAGGTCGCCCATCCCGGTCAGGCCTGCGAACGTCCGCGGGTTGGCTCCCATCACCTCGCCGAGCCGGGTCATCTCGGCGAGCCCCCGGGTGAGCACCATCGCCCGGGTGTTGTCGCCGACCCGCAGCCCCTCGGCCATGCCTGCCGCGATCGCGACGATGTTCTTGAGGACCCCGCCCAGTTCGCAGCCGAGGACGTCGGTGTTGCGGTACACGCGGAAGACCTTCGAGGCGAACAGCGGTTGCAGGGCCGCCGCGACGCGTTCGTCCGCGGTGGCCACCACGGCGGCCGCCGCCATCCCGTCGGCAACCTCTCCGGCGATGTTCGGCCCGGCCAGCAGTCCCACCGGGTGACCGGGCAGGCATTCGCCGATCACCTCGGTCGGTCGCAGGCGGGTGCCCGGTTCGAGTCCCTTCGCCAGCGAGAGGATCGGCACCCAGGCCCGCACCTCGTTCGAGATCTCGGCGAGGGTGGTGCGGACGGCGTGGGACGGCACCCCGACCACCAGCACGTCGGCCTCGTGCGCGGCCTCGAGGAGGTCCGAGGTGGCGCGAAGGTTGGCCGGCAGGGTTCGCTCGCCGAGGTACCGGGTGTTGCGGTGCTCCTCGTCGATCTCCCGGGCGGTGTCCGGGTTGCGGGACCAGAGCAGGGTCGGGGTGTTGCGAGCCGACAGTCCTGCGACGGTGGTACCCCACGAACCGGAACCGAGGACGACGACGCGAACCGGACGTGCCATGGGTTGTGGATCCTGTCTGCGCGGAGGGACGGTACGGCCTCAGGGTGTCAGTTCGCCCGTCCCGGCGCCGGATTTTCGCGGTTTGCCCGTCCTCTGTCGCCGTCGTCCCGCATGTGCGCATGCGCACACTGGCATGATTCATACCCCAGGGGGTATATTGACGGCAGATTCCGATCATCCCCCGAGGAGGACGCCCATGTGTTACCCCGTCACCTGCTCCAAGTGCGGAAAGACCGGCTGGGGCGGCTGCGGCCAGCACGTCGACAGCGTGATGAAGTCCGTACCGGTCACCGAGCGGTGCACCTGCGACCAGGACTCCGCTCCCGAGGCGAAGTCCGGCTTCTTCTCCTCGCTGTTCGGTCGCTGACGGCCGGCGGGTGCGTTCGCGCACCCGCCGGCCCGCCGGTGTCACCGGGTCCAGTCGTCCCGCTCGAGCAGCCGCGACACGAGCACCCCGGCCACCAGCCCCCAGAACGCCGCACCGATGTTCCAGAACGTCACGTTCGCGGCCGTGACGACGAACGCCACCAGCGCCCCCATCGTGTACCTCGAGGCGAACGCCGTCACGAACGCGCCCTGCAACGCCCGCAGCATCGCCAGACCCCCGAGGGTCGCGACGAACGCTGCCGGCGCGGCCGTCATCCACCGCACGAACAGCGGCGCGAACAACCCGAACACGATCGAGTACAGCCCGAAGCACACGGCCGCCGTGTACTGGCGGCTCCGCTCCCCGGACGCGGTGAGCAGCGCGTTCGTCGGGCCGGTCAGGCACGTCGACACCGCACCCACGCAGGCCGCGCCCAGCGACCACACCCCGCACGCGATCGTGGTGACGTTGATCGGAGGCCGGTGCCCGGCCGCCGTGAGCACGGCGATGCCCTGCCCGTTCTGCACCACCAGCACGGTGATCGCCAGGGGAATCACCAACTCCAGCAACGCCGTCCAGGTGAACACCGGTGCGGTGAAGACCGGCGACGCGAAGATGCCCGATCCGCCCGGGGCGGGCGAGAAGCGCCCCGACGCGGACACCGCCACCGCCCCGGCGATCAGCGCCCCCAGGATCGGTGGCAACCACCGGCCGATCCGCCCGAACGCGCTCAACGCCAGGAACGTCAGCACCATGGGCGCCGCGATCGCGACGTCCGCGCCGAGCGCGGCCACCAGGTCCACGCCGAACTTCAGGAAGACGCCCGCCACCATCGCCATGACGATCGGCATCGGCAGCGCCTCCATCACCCGTCGCACCAGTCCGGACGCCCCCAGCACCAGCACCAGCAGGCCGGTGACCAGGAACGCGCCGATCACCTCCGGCCAGGACAGGTGCCCCAGCGATCCGCCGACGAGGATCGTGCCCGGAATCGTCCAGGCGAAGCCGAGAGGCTGCCGGTAGGCGACGCTCATTGCGATCGTCAGCACCCCGTTGAGAACGAAGATCCCGAAGATCCACGACGCGAGTTCGGCCGCGCCGAGCCCACCGGCCGCTCCCGCCGCGAGGACGACCGCGACCGGGCCCGTCGACGAGAACACCAGGCCGATCACGCCGTTCGCCGCGTACTCGACGCCGAGATCCCGCAGCACCCGGCGCGGCCGGGTGAGGGGCCGGGCAGGCCGCTCGAGCAGATCGGTATCGCCGGGGGCAGTGGTCTTCTCGTCGACTGCTGTCATTCGCTTCCTCACTCCTCCTCACGGAACCGGGCGGCGAGCTCGCTGCGCGAACGGATGCCGAGCTTCGCGTAGACCCGGGTCAGGTGGTACTGCACCGTCTTCACCGACAGGAACAGCTCACCCGCCACGTCCTTGTTGGTGTTGCCCGCGGCCACCAGCGCGGCGACCGCCTTCTCCTGCGGCGTCAACGCCGCCAGATCCATGTGCGACCGGCGCGTACCGTCGCCGCTCGCCTTCAACCCACCGGCCTTGAGCTCGCGGTCGCAGCGCTGCACGTACGACGTCGCGCCGAGCGTCGCATACAGTTCCCGGGCGGTGCGCATCACCGCGTCCGCCTCCCGTCGCCGCCCGGCCCGCCGCAGCGTCTGGCCGTACGCGAAGTTCACCCGTGCCCGGTCGTACGGCAACGACAACGTCGCCAGGTTCTCGAGCGCCGCTTCGAAGGTCTCGCGTGCGGCGTCGATGTCCCCGCGCGCCCCGTGGATCCGTCCGCGCACGTATCCGAGCCGCGCCCGGGCGGACAGGTGCCCCCGCGAGCCGGCCAGGTCCTCGAACGGACGGAGGAACTCGTCGGCCTCGTCGACGCGTCCGGTCATCACGAGGGCATTCGCATACAGGTCCGGCCACGGCCAGAAACCCGGCTCCACCAACGCCTGTCGTCGATGCGCGGTGAGCGGCGCGAGGTGCCGCAGGACGCCGTCGTAGTCGGCGGCGACCTCGGCGCACTGGGCGGCCGCGAGGCAGGCCGGGACTACCATGACGGCGTAGTCGGTGGCGCCCGCGCGGCCACGTCGCAGGTGCTCGCGGGCCAGAGTCCAGTCGCCCCGCAGGGCATGCACCTGGGCACCCGTCCAATGCACCAGTGGCCGAAGCAGATCCAGGCCCGCGGTGTCGAGCTGTGCGGCGGCGCGGTCGACCGTGCGGACGGCGTCGTCCCAGGCGCCGAGCGCGAACTCGGTGCGGGCCAGCCACGCCTGCGCCCACAGCGAGATCCGGATCGATCCCCCGCGGAAGACCGTCGGTTCCGCACTCTCCAGTTCCGCTCGGGCCCGCTCCGGCTCGTCGAGCGCCAGCGCCAGCCAGCCCTCCGCCATGCGGATGCGCTGGCCCTGGGCGCCCAGCCGCACGCTCTCCGGCAGCGCGGCGTACGAGGTGCGGGCCTCGTCGACGTGTCCGGTCATGGCCAGGCCGAGCCCCCGGATCGCGGCCGACTCGACGGCGGCGGGCGTGTCCGCGGCGACGAGGGACGACGCACGGTCGGCCCATTCGACGAGGCCTGCCCCGTCGAGCCGGGCCAGCGAGTGCAGCACCATGCGCTGGCAGATCATCGCCCCCAGGTCCGGGTCCCGGGCCGGGTCCGGGAGCAGTTGCCATGCGCGGCCGAGGAGTTGGGCGGCCTCGTCCTGCCGCCCACGCTGAATGGCGAGATAGCCGAGCACCACGTCGCGCATGGAACCGTCGGGCGCGGTCTCGACGGCCGGAACGAACGTCAGCGCCTGAGGCAGGTCCGCCGCGCCGGTGAGCGCGTCGACACCGCGGATCAGCCGCTGCGCGCGCTGGTCGCGGTCGGGGCTGATGCCGCTCGCGACGATCAGCGCCTCGGCGGCATCCGACCAGGCGCCGACGGCGGCGCGGCGCCGGCCGTACCGGTCGAGGCGGTCTGCCAGGTCCGCGTCGGCGGTGGCGGTGGCGGACACCAGGTGGGTGAGCGCGGCCCCCTCGTCGTCGACCAGTTCGGCGGCGCGGGCGTTGAGGTCGCGCCAGCGGGCGGGGCCGATGTCGTCGGCGACGGCGGCGCGGGTCATCGGATCCGGGAAGACGAGGGTGACCGTGCCGCGCTGTTCGCGCCGGCGCAGCACTCCGGCGGTGTGTGCGGCGTCGAGCGCCGCGGTCGGGTCCGCCAGCCCGGCCAGTGCCGCCGCCTGGGTCAGGGTGCATTCCGGGCCGAGGACGGCCGCCGCCTCCACGAGGGCCCGGGTCTCGGCGGGGCAGCGGTCCAGCGTGCGGCGCACGGCACCCGCTCGTTCCTGCGGGGCCGGGAACCGGGCCTGCCAGTGCTGCCACTGGTCGCGGGGGATCTCGTCGAGCAACTGCAGAACCGGACGGGGGGTGCCGTGGGTGTGCTCGAACAGCCGCCGCGCGGTCCACGGCGACAGGTCCACCCCGATGCGGGTGAGGGCGAGCTGGGCGATGTCCTGCGGCCCGAGCGGTCCCACGTGCACGGAGACGGCACGGTGATGGTCGAGCACCTGCCGGGTGCTGTCCGGGATCGTGTCCGGCAACGGGTCCACGATCACCAGCAGGACGAGCAACTGCCTGCCGTGCGCCCGGCGGACGGCCGACGACAGGGCTTGCAGGGACTCGGAATCGGACCAGTGGGCGTCGTCGACGACGAGGACGGTGGGATCGTCCACCAGGGACAACAACTCGTGCGCCACCTCCACCGGATCACGTCCGGTGGCGGGGGCCTGCAGCAGTTGCTCGACGGTGCTCCACGCGCGCCGCGCCTCCCACGGGACACCCGCGGACGTGCGCAACTGCCAGTCGTCGAGCAGCTCGGTGAATCGTTGCACCAGAGCGGACTTGCCGATACCCGGCGGACCCTCGACGAGGGCGAGCACGGGTGAACCGGCTCGCGCCTCGCCGAGGTGACGGTCGAGCTCGGAGAGCTCCCGGGTACGTCCGACCAACATGGTGGGTTGAGTCACACTTCCACGGTAGTGGGGCTCGCCGCCGCGGCCTCCGGGGTTCGGGCAACGTACTGCGCACCCTGCCGGACGGGGACGAACACCGTCACCAGGGCGCCGGCCACGGCGATGCCGGCGAAGATGTAGAAGCTCACGTCGTTGCTCAGCCCGGCGCCGATGAGCAGGCCGCCGATGATGGGACCGAAGATGCCGCCGAGCCGGCCGAATCCGGCACACCAGGCGACGCCGGCACCGCGCGCGGCCGTCTCGTAGTAGTTGGAGACGAACCCGTAGATGAGCACCTGGGTGCCGATCGTGCCGACCCCGGCGATCGCCACCGCGGTCAGCAGGACCGGCAGCGGGAACCCGAAGGTGAGCAGGATCAGTGCCAGTCCGGCGAGACCGAACGTGGTGGCGATGACCGGCTGGGGGCCGCGGCCGTCGGCGATCCGGGAGGCCAGGAGGCCACCGATGATCGCGCCGCCGTTGAGGACCAGCAGGAATGCGAGCGAACCCTTCGCGTCGTAGCCGGCGTCGGCCATGATCTTCGGCAGCCACGTGTTCAGCCCGTAGGTCAGCAGCAGCCCGGCGAAGCTCATCAGTCCGAGCAGGGTCGTGCCCCACGCGTAGCGGCGGGTGGCCAGGGCGGCGAAGCCGACCTTCTCGGCCGGGGCCGGAGCGGCCGTGGGCCGCGGGAGGCCGAACTTGTCGCAGACCGCGGCGGCCTCGTCCGTCCGTCCGCGCGCCTGCAGCCACATCGGGGATTCGGGCAGCTTGACCAGGGCCAGGGGCAGCAGGATCACCAGGGGCAGTGCACCGATCCAGAACAGGCCCCGCCAGCCGATGGCGTCGCGCAGCACGATGGCGAGCAGGGAGGCGAGGACGCCACCGGCGGGGACGCCGCTGTAGACGATCGCGTTGAACAGGTTCCGCTTTCCGGGCGGGGCGAACTCGGCCACCACGGCGCCCGCGGTGGCGACGAGACCGCCGACGCCGATGCCGGTGAAGAAGCGCAGGATGCCGAAGGAGGTGATGCTGGTGGCCATCGCGGTAGCGCCCATGCCGACGGAGAACCAGACGATGTTGATCAGCATCATCTTCCGCCGCCCGATCCGGTCGCCGAACGCGCCGCTGAGCAGGGCGCCGACCATGACGCCGATGAGGGCGTACGAGCCGAGCGCGCCGCCCTGCTGCGCGGAGATCGCGCCGATCTGGGTGGGGTCGGCCATCAGTGTGGGCAGGATCGTCCCGTAGACGACGAGGTCGTAGCCGTCGAAGATGATCGCCAGCGTGGCGAGGGCGACGACCCAGATGACGCTGTTGCGGTGCCGGGGACTCGCCCAGGCGGTTGTGTTGTCGGCCATGTCGGCTCCGGTCTGTGAGTGCGGTCACAAGGAAAACGGGGCAGAAAGAGGGCCTCACCAGCAGGGGATCCCTGGCCTGCCGGTGAGGCCTGTGGCGGAGCTGGGGTGGCTACCCCGGATCGCCGCCGGCGACGGGAAGGACCGTGCCGGTGATGTAGGAGGCCTCGTCCGAGGCCAGGAAGGTGATCGCGGCGGCCTGCTCGTCGAGCGTGCCGTACCGCTTGAGCAGTGACGAGTCGACGGTCTGGTCCACGATCTGCTGGTACCAGACCTTCTCCTGCTCGCTCTGCGCGGCGGGGCCGCGCGCCACCCGGCGGGCGGGGGCGTCGGTGCCGCCGGGGGCGGTGGCGACGACCCGGATCCCGTGCGGGGCGGCCTCGAGGGCGAGCGCGGAGGTGATCGCGTTGACCCCGCCCTTGGCCGCGGCGTACGGGACACGGTTGACGCCGCGGGTCGCGACGGAGGACACGTTGACGATCGTGCCCGACCGTTGCTCGATCAGATGCGGCAGCACCGCGCGGCACGTCCACAGCGTCGGGAACAGCGACCGCTTCACCTCCGCCTGGATCTGCTCCGGCGTGTACTGCTCGTACGGCTTCGCCCAGATCGTCCCGCCGACGTTGTTGACGAGCACGTCGATGCGGCCGTGCTGCTGCCGGGCCTCGTCGATCGCGGACTGCGCTCCCTCGAACACCTCAAGGTCGGCGGTGACGGAGTGCGCCTGGAAACCCTTCTCGCGCAGTTCCTTCGCCACGTCGTGCACCAGCTCGGAGCGGTCGACGAGGATCACGGATCCCCCTTCGGCCGCGATGCGGGTCGCGACCACGAGGCCGATGCCCTGCGCGGCGCCGGTGACGGTGACGACCCGGCCATCGAAGCGGCCCGGATACACGGTGCCCACGGGCAGGAGGACGCTCACGCGATCTCCGCCTTCGCGGAGTCCTCGATGGCGCGACGCATCGTCGCCTTGGCGTGCTCGGCATGGCTGACGATGAGATCGCGGGCCGCCGCGCGGTCCTTGCGTTCGAACGCCCGCACGATCTGCAGGTGGTCGTGCGGAACCTGCTCGTCCACCCACTGCGCGGTGCGCAGCACCTTGCGCATCAGCTGCGTCACCTCGAGCCGGTTGTACGCCTCGAGCAGCACCGGGTTGCCGCAGCAGCGGAACAGGAACTCGTGGAAGGCGGCGTTGGTGTCGGTGAACGCGCCCGCATCGGTGAAGCGGTCGTGGTCGATCGACGCGGTCGACGCCTCGGCGAGAATCCGGAACTCCACGAGCTGCGCGTCGGTGAGCCGGCCGATGGTCAGCTCCAGCGCGCCGAGCTCGAGCGCCATGCGCGCGTCGAACTGGGCGTCGGACTCGGTGACGGGCGGGTGCTCCTCGCCGATCTCGTAGTTGTCCTGTGCCACGGGGTTCGCGGGCCCGAGCGAGACCGGCAGTCCGGTTTCGGCGGCGGCCTTCTCGGCCGCGATGCGCTCCGCCTCGGTGGGCTCGGGTGCCTGCCCGGCGGCGCCCGTCGCGGAGTTGTTGAACTTCTCGAAGAAGAAGTTGGCGGGCGTGAGACCCTCGCTGTCGAAGTGCGTGCGCACCGCCTCGACCATCGGCGGCGGCCCGCACAGGTACACGTCGACATCGCCGTCGTTCAGGTGCTTCGGCTCGAACAGCGACGTGACGTAACCCTTGTTCGCGGCCGAAGTGGCCGGGTCGGAGACGCAGTACTCGAACGTGAAGTTCGGCAGCGACCGCGTGTACTCCTCGAGCTTGTCGAGTTCGACGACGTCCTGATCGAACGAGGCGCCGTAGATCAGATGCACCGGCAGGCCGCTGTCCTGCTCCTGCATCCTGGCGAGGATGGCCAGGATCGGGGCGAGCCCGGTGCCGCCGGCGAGCAGCAGCGCGGGCCGCGTGCGCTCGCGCAGGAAGAAGCTGCCGAACGGACCGGTGAACTCC
>NZ_AJFC01000393.1:0-6892 GCF_000256505.1 Rhodococcus sp. P14
GGCGCGGTCGCGCAGGTACTCCGACATCAGGCCACCCTCGGTGATCTTCACCAGGAACGACAGGTGCGGATCGTTGGGGCCGGTGCTGAACGAGTACGACCGGGTCTGCCCGGTGCCGGGCACTGTGATGTTGACGTACTGGCCCGGCAGGAACACCAGCTCGTCGCGGTTCGGGATCTCGACGGTGAACCCGACGGTGCTGTCGGAGAAGCGGCGGATGTCGGTGATCGTCGCCGTGTAGGTCGCCGCCGCGGTCTTCGCGACGTCGGAAGTCGTGGCGATCTGCAGCACGAGGTCCGACTCGGGCGTCATCTGGCACGGCAAGCAATAACCCTGCTCGGCCTCGTCGTCGGTCAGCGCCTCCTCGATGTAGTCGCCGCCGTCGTAGGTGCCGGACTCGCACAGCGCCTTGCAGGTACCGCACGCGCCGTCACGGCAGTCGAGAGGAATGTTGATGCGCGCCTTGTACGACGCGTCGGCGACCGTCTCGTTCGGTCCGCACTTGACGAAGCGGGTCACCCCGTCCTCGAAGCTCAATGCCACCTGGAAACTCACGGCACGGGCCTCCTTTCGTGAATCGGGGGTGGATCAGACGACGTAGACGTCCACGATGTGGTGGATGTAGTCGTTCTTGAGCACGATCTTCTTCTTCTTGATCACCGGCTGGGCGCCCGAGACGTCGAGCGTGACGAACGTCGTGCCGAAATAGGTGTCGGTGGTGTTGTACCGGTAGTACAGCGAGAACCAGTTGTGGCGCAGGTCGATCTCCGTGCCGCGGCGCTCGAGGATCTCGACGTTGGTGATGTTGTGGCCGGTGCGCGGTTCGGGCAGCGACGTCGCGGACGAGCGGTCGGTGCGGATGCGGAACACCCGGTCCTCGAGGCCGCCCCGGTTGGGGTAGTAGATGAGCGAGATCTCGCGCTGCGGGTCCGTGGTGAGCTCACCGTTGTCGTCCCACGCCGGCATCCAGTACTCGGCCTGCGGGTGGTAGCACTCGAGCCACTTCTCGAACTCGCGGTCGTCGAGGAGACGGGCCTCGCGGTAGAGGAACTGCTCGATGTCGTTCTGGGTCAATTCCATTGCGGTGGTCATGTTCTCGTCTTCCTCAGCGCTCGTTCGCGGCGGTGGACTCGGCGGCGGCCTCGGCCGCGACGGCCTTGCGCATACTGTCGAGCCAGAAGCCGTGCTGGATCGGGTACAGGCCCTCGTCCTCGGTCTTCACCCCGCTCGACAGCACGTTCTTCATGCCGAGGTCGAGCGCGACCTGGTCCGGTCCGTTCAGCTGGTGGGTCGCGCCGCGGCTCAGGTCGTTCCACGGTGCGGCGGTGGCCAGGTAGGTCTTCTGGCAGGACCGGAACTCCTCGAGATCGTCCGGGGTGGCCATACCGGTGGCGTTGAAGAAGTCCTCGTACTGCCGGATGCGGTTGGCGCGGGACTCGGCGCTCTCCCCCTTCGGGGCGATGCAGTAGATGGTGACCTCGGTCTTGTCCACCGAGATCGGCCGGAAATGCCGGATCTGAGACGAGAACTGGTCCATCAGGTACACGTTCGGGTACAGGCACAGGTTGCGCGACGCCCCGACCATGAACTCGGCCTTCTTCTCGCCGAACTCGGCGGCGAGTTCCGCCCGGCGCGGGTAGAGCGGACGGTCCTGCGGGTTGCCCCACCACATCCACAGCAGCAGGTGGCCGTTGTCGAACGAGTGGTAGCCGCCGCCCTGCTTGCCCCAGGTGCCGGCGTCCATCGCCTTGGTCTCGTTGGCCGACTCGCCGGCGGTGCGGCGCGCGGTGGTGGCCGCGTAGTTCCAGTGCGTGGCCGACACGTGGTAGCCGTCGGCGCCGTTCTCGGCCTGCAGCTTCCAGTTCCCGTCGTAGGTGTAGGTCGAGGAGCCGCGCAGCACCTCGAGGCCCTCGGGAGACTGGTCGACGATCATGTCGATGATCTTGGTGGTGTCGCCGAGGTGTTCCTCGAGCGACTTGACGTCGGCGTTCAGGCTGCCGAAGAGGAACCCGCGGTAGCTTTCGAAGCGGGCGACCTTGGTCAGGTCGTGGCTGCCGTCCTTGTTGAACTGTTCCGGGTAGCCGGCGTCGCGCGGGTCCTTGACCTTGAGCAGCTTGCCGTTGTTGCGGAAGGTCCAGCCGTGGAAGGGGCACGTGAACGTCGTGCGGTTGTCGGTCTTGCGGCGGCACAGCATGGCGCCGCGGTGGCTGCACGCGTTGATCAGGCAGTGCAGCTCGCCCTCCTTGTCGCGGCTGATCACGATGGGCTGGCGGCCGATGTAGGTGGTGAAGTAGTCCCCGTTGTTCGGGATCTGGCTCTCGTGCGCGAGGTAGACCCAGTTGCCTTCGAAGATGTGCTTCATCTCCAGCTCGAAGATCTCTTCGTCGGTGAAGATGTTGCGGCGCACCTGGTATCGGCCGGTCTCCGCGTCTTCGACGAGGGCGCCGTCGAGTTCGGCGCGCACGTGGTCCAGGGTCTCGGTCATGGGGATCCTCCAGAAAGGGTGTCGGTCGGCCCCGGATGGCGAGCGGGGCTGTCTCCGCGTTGCCATTCAGACTGCCAGCATGTGGCCGTAGTCACACCAGGCAAATACCTAGGCCTACCTAGGACCCTCGGCAGGAGGGTAAGAGGTCCTCAATCGCCCGGTGCGTCCTTTGGGCTGCCGGGGCAGCCCAAAGGACGCACCGGTCGACTACGCCGCCGAGACGAACTTCTCCCGGTGGATCCGCCGCGGCGACATCCGTCGCCGCTTGAACGCCTTGACGGCGCTGTCGACGAACGCCTCGGAGCCGCAGATGTAGCCGGTGTACTCCTTCGCCGACGCCACATCCTCGACGAACGCGTCGGTCGCGTAGCCCTCGCGGTCGCCGCCGGTCTCGCGACTCAGGCACGTGACCAGCCGGAAGCCCGGGTACTGGCCTTCCCATTCCCGCAGCAGTGCGACGTCGTACAGGTCCTCGGCCGTACGCACCCCGTGGTAGACGGTGATCTCCCGGTGCGGTTCGAGCGCCAGTGCGTGCCGCACGATGCTCTTCATCGGTGCGAGTCCAGTCCCGCCCGCGAGCAGAACCATCGGTCCCGTCGACTCGGCGTCGAAGGTGAAGTCGCCGAACGGTCCCGTGACGTCGACCCGGTCCCCGACCGAGACGGTCCCGAAGATCCATCCGTCGCTGGCCACCCCGCCCGGCCGGCGCCGGATGTGCAGTTCGAGCAGCTTCGGCTCGCTCGGCGGGTTCGCGAGGGAGTACTGCCGCCGGACATCCGTGCCGGGCACCGTCACCTCGACGTACTGCCCCGCCGAGAACTCGAGCGGTGTGTCCAGGGTGAGCAGGACGCGCCGGGTGTCGCGTGCGATGTCGCGGACCTCGGTCACCGTGGCGACGAGATCCCGCAGCACGTGCGTGGCCGCGGTCTGCTCGCCCGCGGGAGGTTCGACGACGGTGTCCGCACCGACGGTCGCCTGGCAGGCCAGGGCGAATCCGTCGGCCCGCTCGGTCGGCGGCAGGGTGTCCTCGGGCGAGGCGTTGTGCTCGACCGAGCCGGAACGGACGCGGATCTTGCACGTGCCGCACGTGCCCTGGTTGCAGGAGTTGGGCATCCACACGCCGCCGCGGAGGAGGGCGTCGAGGACGGTCTGATCGGGTCCGCACGGCACGGTGGTGGTGCCGACGGTGACGGTGTGCTGGGTCATGGCAGTTTCCTGATCGCTCGACGAGGTCAGATTTCCCACGTGACGTGCAGCGCGGTGGGGCCGCGGAAACCCCAGCCCCAGAACTCGACGTCGGCGTCGGTGTCCCGCTCCAGGTTGGGGATGGTCTCGAGCAGCTCCTCGAGCCCGATGCGGCACACGTGGTTGGCGAAGTAGATGCCTGCGCACGCGTGCTTGCCGGCGCCGAACGCCAGGTGCGGCAGCGGGGGACGGGTCAGGTCGTACGCGGTGGGGGCGTCGTACTTGCCGGTGTCGTGGTTGGCCGAGCCGTACGACAGGATCACCACGGTGCCCTCGGCGATGTCGATTCCGGCCACCGTCGTGTCGCGGGTCGCGATGCGCGCGGTCGCGGACCAGATCGGCGACGTCCAGCGCATGCCCTCGGCGATCGCGCGGGGAATCAGATCCGGGTCGTCGACGACGGCCTCGAACTGCTCGGGCCGGGTGAACAGGCCGGCGAGGGTCGAGCCCATCGCGTGGCCCGGCTCCTGCATGGCGCCGAGCAGGAACACGTACAGCGTCGGGTAGATGTAGTCCCGGCCGCGGGTCTGTCCTTCCGGCATGCCGTCGTGCAGCCAGTGCGAGATCGCACTGTCGTCCGGGTGCTCGATCCAATGGTCGATCAGCGGGTCCACGACGGCCTGGATCTCGGCCTTCGCACGGTCGCCGTCCGCGAACCGCTCCTGGTTGGTGAACTCGCCGTTCTCGTCGACCGCGGCATTGGTGAACGACAGCGACAGCCGGTGGAACCAGTCGCGCAGCGTGTCGGAGGAGACGTCCTTCAGGCCGAGCAGGTCGCCGAGCGCGCGGACGCTGACCGGCTCGCAGAACTGGGCCATGAGGTCGGCCCTGCCGTCGGACTCGAAGGCCTCGACGTACCGGCGGGCGATCGGCCGGACCAGGTCGTCGATCCACCGGTCCACCTCGGCCGGCTGCAGCGCCGGCTCGACCATCGAGCGCAGATCCTCGTGGATGTCGCCGTTGACGCCGATGATCGCGGGATGCCCGAAGGTGCGGCCACCGGCGGGCGTGATGACGGCCTCGAAGTCGCCGCTGGTCGCAATGGCGTGGCAGGCCTCGGTGGTCGAGGCGACGTAGGCGCCGAGCACCGGCACGTAGGCGACGGGTGCCTCGGCGCGCAGCCGCTCGTACACGGGGTACGGGTTGCGTTCGAGCTGGGTCATGGTGATCTCGTCGATCCACGAAAGGGTGCTCGTCATGGGTTCTGCTCCTGGATGTGTCGTCGGCCGCGACGCACGCCCGGGTGGGTCGTCGTCGTGTGACCGGGAACATATGACGGGGGTCACGCCGGCGCCGAGACGATGTGCGCGGCGGCTGGACACATCGCGCGACTTTGTGTGATCGGGGTCTCCGATCCGTACCCTCGGGGTGTGAGCACGGCCGAGATCGGAGACTGGGACGCCGCGTCCCGGGCGGTGGCGGACGCGTACTTCCCGCACGAGCTGACCGATCTGTCGGGTACGGACCGGCCCGCGCTGTCGTTGCGGACCGTCGACCTGGGTGGGGTGACCCTCGGACGCCTGCACTGGGGTGCCGACGTCGCGATCGCGTGCGACTATCCCGGCGCGTACGAGGTGAACATCCCGCTCACCGGCCGGCTCGAGTCGCGCGGCAGCCACGGCGAGGTCGTGTCGGCGCCCGGTCAGGCCACCGTGTTCCGGGCCGACACGCCGAGCATGATCACCCGATGGGGCGCAACGTGTTCCGTTCTCGGTGTCAAGTTCGACCGGGACCACCTGGAGCGGGAGGCCGACCGGATCCTCGGTTCGCCGGTGCGCACGAAGCTGGTGCTGCCCGACCAGCTGGACCTGACCGGCCCGGCGAGCGAATGGCACGGGCTGGTACGGGCGCTGTCCGAACAGCTCGACGGCGGCCTGGAGATGGTGAGCAACCCGATCGTCGGTGCCCAGCTCGCCGGGGCGGTCACCGCGGCGTTCGTCCTCGCCGTCTCCCCGCAGGACGGGCCGGCCGCTCCGCCGCGGCCGGGCATGGTCCGCCGCGTCCTCGACGCCCTGAACGACGATCCCGCCCGGGCGTGGACCGCGGCCGACATGGCCGAGCTGGCCGGGACCAGCGTCCGGCGCCTGCAGGAGGCGTTCGCCGACTACGTCGGGGCCAGCCCGTCGGCGTGCCTGCTCGACATCCGGCTCAGCCGCGCGCACCACGACCTGGTTGCCGGCGCCGGGGCGGTCACGGTCGCCGACGTGGCCTACCGGTGGGGTTTCGGTCACCCCGGACGGTTCGCCACGGCGTTCAAGCGGCGCTACGGGACGACGCCGGCGCAGGTGCTGCGCGGCCGGTGACACAGCAGTCCCGGATGTCGACAACCGTCGCGAAGGCTGTCGATGTCCGGGACCGGTGTCGCTGTGGGCCTACCCGACCCAGAACTGCGGGGTGGGCCGGTCGAACGACAACTCCGGGAAGTCGTCGTCGCAGATCGGTACCCGGGCGCGGCGCTCGACGTAGTCGTGGCCGTAGTCGCGCATGTGACCGAGGCACGCGACGGTGTATCCCACGGGATCGGGGTGGGCGGTGGTGGCCGGCCGGAAGAGATTGGGAAAACCGTTCTCCGTCAACGTGATTGCCGTGCACCGCGCACCGTCGCGGCCGTGCAGTGGGAGGGTGCCGTCCCCGTCGACGACGAACTTGGCGCGCGCGACGACGGTCGCTCCGTCGACGATCTCCCAGCGGTGGTCGACCTCGTCGTAGCGGGCGGCGGTGGCCTCGTCCGCCTCCAGCACGGCCAAGCGCACCTCGTCGCGCAGGCGGGTGGCCGCCCGCCGGGAGGCGAAGGAGTGCCCGAGGACCACGGCGTCGAACTCCGGGACCGGGGCGGGGACGACGAACGTCGATGCGGTGGTCATCGCGGCACTCCTTCGCGGGTGGAACGCCGCGCGCGGGCGGCAGGGGATCGCCCGCGCGCGGCAGCTGGGGTTACTTGCGGTAGTAGGCGCTGACGTCGTCGTTGCCGATCAGGTCGGGCACGGTCCAGCCGTCGAGGTCGTACTCGCTCATGAACTGCTCGGCCAGGCCCTTCATGCCGGAGACGATGCCGCGGTTCTCGGCGGCGAACAGCAGCTCGGCCTTGACGTTCTCGTGGTTGCCGGAGTAGTTGCGCTCGTAGAGTTCGTGGCGGCCGCCGAATTCGGAGCCGATCGAGTC
>NZ_AJFC01000394.1:0-311 GCF_000256505.1 Rhodococcus sp. P14
GATCATGAACATCCGGTAGGTCAGGCCGTATTCGAGCTTCGGGATGACGGTGTCCCCGATCCAGGGCTCGGGGTCGCGGGCCATCGACTCGGTCAGCGACCAGAACAGGTTGCGCCAGCCGATGACCTCGCCGACGCGGGTCTGCACGCCGCGGAACCCGCCGGCGCCGGTCGCGTCGAGGGCCTTCATCAGCAGGCCGGCGATGAAGTCGAGCTTGACCGCCAGACGGGTGCAGCCCTGGAAGGTGAACCGGGGCAGGAAGCCGGACTGCGGGAAGAACGCGTTGATCTTCTCCACGTCGCCGTACATGA
>NZ_AJFC01000395.1:0-18079 GCF_000256505.1 Rhodococcus sp. P14
GTCGGTGCCGCTGCGGGTGCTGTTCGAGAATTCGACCGTCGAGGCGTTGGCCGCCCGGATCGACGGTCACGACGGTCCGGCGCGACGTGCCCCGCTGGTTCCGCAACCCCGGCCCGAGCGGGTGCCGCTGTCGCTCGCCCAGCAGCGCATGTGGTTCCTCAACCGGTTCGATCCCGATTCGACGGCGAACAACATTCCCGTGGCCGTCCGCATGTCCGGCCGGCTCGACGTCCCGGCGCTCGAGGAAGCGGTGTGCGACGTCCTCGCCCGCCACGAATCCCTGCGCACCGTCTACCCCGACCTCGACGGGTACGGCTACCAGAAGGTGCTCGCGCCCTCCGAGGCCCGCGTCCCGCTCGAGGCCGTGCGCATCGACCCGGCGCAGCTGCCCGACGAACTGCGGACGCTGGCGGCCACGCACTTCGACGTGTCCACCGACGTCCCGATCGTCGTGCGGTTGCTGTGCCTGAGCCCCGAGGAGCACGTGCTCGTCGCGGTCATGCACCACATCGCCGGCGACGGCTTCTCGATGGGTCCCCTCACCCGCGACATCATGGTCGCCTACGCGGCCCGGTCGCTCGGCAACGAACCCGCCTGGGAGCCGCTCGAGATCCAGTACGCCGACTACACCCTGTGGCAGCGCGACGTGCTCGGCTCCGAGGACGATCCGGACTCGCTCGTCACCCGTCAGCTCGAATACTGGAAGCAGACGCTCGACGGCCTGCCGGACGGCCTCGACCTGCCGACCGACCGTCCACGGCCCGCGGTGGCGACGAATCGTGGTGCGACACACAGGCTCACACTCGACGAGTCGCTGCACGCTGCGCTCGGCCGGCTCGCCGGCGAACAGCGCGCGACGGTGTTCATGGTGGTTCACGCCGCCCTGGCGCTGCTGCTGGCCCGTCTCGGCACCTCCCGGGACATCGCCGTCGGCACCCCGGTGGCCGGCCGGGGGGAACGCTCGCTCGACAACCTGATCGGCATGTTCGTCAACACCCTGGTGCTGCGCACCGAGGTGGACACTGCCGACACCTTCGCCGAACTGCTCGCCCGGGTGCGCGAAGTCGACCTCGGGGCCTTCGCGCACGCCGAGGTGCCGTTCGAGCGCCTGGTGGACGTGCTCGCGCCGGAACGCACCCAGGCCCGGACCCCGTTGTTCCAGGTCATGCTGGCGTTCCAGAACATCGGCGACGTGGCCCTGGAACTACCGGGACTGTCGGTGGCGCAACTGCCGCTCGACGGCGGCGTGGCGAAGTTCGACCTCATGGTCACGATCCTCGAGGGTCAGGCGGCCGGCACCGACGCGGGTGCCCTCGCCGTCGAGATCTCCTACGCCACCGACCTGTTCGACGCCTCGACGATCGCCGCCGTGGGCGACCGGTTCGTCCGGCTGCTGCGGCTGGTGACCGAACGACCCGACGTGCCGGTCGGCGACCTGCCGATGCTGCCGGGGGCGGAACTCGGTGCGGTCGAGCAGCTTTCGCACGGCCCCCGTCGAGCGCTCGATTCCGACGCCACCCTGGTCGATCTCCTCGCCCGGCAGGCGGCCTGCACGCCCGACGCCGTGGCTGTGGAGTCGGCCGAGTCGACGTGGACGTACCGCGAGTTCGGCTCCCGTGTCAACGCCCTGGCGCGGTATCTCGTCGCGCACGGCGCGGGACCGGACACCGTCGTCGCGGTGGCCGCGAGCCGCTCCACGGAGATGCTCGTGGCGATCCACGCCGTCCTGGCCGCGGGGGCCGCCTACGTCCCGCTCGACCCGGACCAGCCGGCCGACCGGATCGCGTACGTCCTCGAATCCGCTTCGCCCGTAATGGTTCTCACCCGCACCGGATCTGACCGTCTGCCGGGCGCGGGCACGGTGCCGATCGTGGCGCTCGACGAGGCCGACACCGCACCGTACGGCGACGCGCCCCTGACCGACGCCGACCGGCTCGCACCGCTGCGCCCGGATCATCTTGCGTACGTGCTCTACACGTCCGGTTCCACCGGCCGGCCGAAGGGTGTGGCCGTGCCGCACGCCGCCGTGGTCAACCAGCTGCTGTGGATGCAGGACCAGTTCGGCCCGGGCGCCGGCGACGTCCTGCTGCTCAAGACCCCCGCCACCTTCGACGCCTCGGTCTGGGAGATCTTCCTGCCGCCGCTCGTGGGCGCCCGGATCGTGGTCGGCGCACCCGACCTGCACCGCGACCCCGCCGCGATGGCGGCAGCGATCGCCCGGCACGCCGTCACCCTGGCCCAGTTCGTGCCCGCCGTCCTCGACGCCGTGCTCGAACACCTCGACCGGGCGACCGCCGCGTCCCTGACCCAGGTCTTCTGCGGCGGCGAGAGCCTCCCGGCCGACACCGTCGCCCGGCTGCACGCACTGAGCGATGCACCCGTCCACAACCTGTACGGCCCGACCGAGACGACGATCCAGACCGTCCACCGGACGGCCGGACCCGGCGACACCGCAACGGTCCCGATCGGTACCCCGGTCTGGAACACCGGCGCGCTCGTGCTCGACGAACGGCTGCACCCCGTGCCGCTCGGCGTCGCCGGCGAGCTCTACCTCACCGGTCCCCAGCTGGCGCGGGGCTATCACGGCCGCCCGGATCTGACGGCCGAGCGATTCGTCGCCGACCCCTGGTCCAGCGGCGAGCGGATGTACCGCACCGGCGACCTGGTGCGGTGGACCGCCGCGGGCGAGCTCGACTACCTGGGCCGCACGGACCTGCAGGTCAAGTTGCGCGGCCTGCGTATCGAACTCGGCGAGGTCGAGTCGCAGCTGACCGCCCTCGACGAGGTGCGCCAGGCCGTCGCCGTGGTGCGCGAGGACCCGCGCTTCGGATCGCAACTGGTCGGCTACGTCGTTCTCGAGCCGGGCGTCGCGTTCGACCCCGCCCGGGCGAAGGACGCGCTGGCCACCACGCTGCCGTCCTACATGGTGCCGTCGGCCTTCGTCGCCCTGGAGGCGTTCCCGCTGAACGCCAGCGGCAAGATCGACCGGCGCGCGCTGCCGGCCCCGACCTTCGAAGCACGCACCTTCACCGCGCCGCGGACCCCGGTCGAGGAGATCGTCGCGGGCGTCTTCGCCCAGGTACTGGGTGTGCCGCGGGTCGGCCGCGACGACGACTTCTTCGATCTCGGCGGCAACTCCCTCGTCGCGACGCAGGTCGCGGCCCGCCTCAGCGACGCGCTCGACGCGTCGATCCCGGTGCGGGCACTGTTCGACGCCCCGACCGTCGAGGCTCTCGCGGTGCGGGCCGAGCAGGAGGCCGGCGCGGGTCGCCGCACCCCGCTGGCCCCGTACGAGCGGCCCGAGCGCATCCCACTGTCGCCGGCGCAGCAGCGCATGTGGTTCCTCAACCGATTCGACCCCGGGTCGGCGGTGAACAACGTCCCGATCGGCGTGCGTTTCACCGGCGCCCTCGACGTGCCCGCCCTGCGCGGGGCGATCCGGGACCTGACCGAGCGCCACGAGGTGCTGCGCACCGTCTACCCCGACGTGGACGGCACCGGCTACCAGCAGATCCTGCCGGAATCCCCGGTGCGGCTCGAGGTCGAGCAGATCGACGCGCAGGCCCTGCCGGACCGTGCCCGCGAACTCGTCACGCGCGGGTTCGACGTCACCACCGAGGTGCCCTTCCGTGCGGTGGTCTTCGAGCTGAGCCGAACCGAGCACGTGCTGCTGTTCGTCGCCCATCACATCGCCACGGACGGGTTCTCCCTGCGTCCGCTCGCCCGCGAC
This sequence comes from Rhodococcus sp. P14, assembly GCF_000256505.1. Taxonomy (NCBI): domain Bacteria; kingdom Bacillati; phylum Actinomycetota; class Actinomycetes; order Mycobacteriales; family Nocardiaceae; genus Rhodococcus; species Rhodococcus sp. P14. The sequence continues at coordinate 3,731 of NZ_AJFC01000395.1, forward strand.
GTGATGGTCGCCTACGCGGCCCGCACCCGCGGCGAGCTGCCCGGCTGGGCACCGCTCGAGATCCAGTACGCGGACTACGCCCTGTGGCAGCGCGACGTGCTCGGCTCCGAGGACGAGCCGGGATCCGTGGCCGCCGAACAGGTGCAATTCTGGAAGCGCACGCTCGCCGGGCTGCCCGACCAGCTGGACCTGCCGTCCGATCGGGCCCGTCCCGAGCGGGCCTCCGGACACGGCCGCACCAGCCGCTTCCACGTCGACGAGGCGCTCCACGACCGTCTGCAGAACCTTGCGCACGAGAAGAACACGTCGCTGTTCATGGTCGTGCACGCGGCGCTCGCGGTGCTGCTGGCCCGGTTGTCCGCCACCGAGGACATCGCGATCGGCACCCCGGTCGCCGGCCGCGGCGAGGCCGCCCTCGACGACCTGGTCGGCATGTTCGTCAACACCCTCGTCCTGCGCACGGACGTGCAGGGCGGGCAGTCCTTCGCGGAACTGCTCAGCGCGGTGCGCGAGAGCGACCTCGACGCGTTCGCCCACGCGGACGTGCCGTTCGAACGGCTGGTGGAGATCCTCGACCCGGAGCGCTCCCAGGCCCGGCACCCGCTGTTCCAGGTGGTGTTGACCTTCCAGAACATCGGACAGGCCGAGTTCGAACTCGACGGTCTCGCGCTCGAGGCTCTCGACTACGACCCGCCCACGGCGAAATTCGACCTGCAGTTCACCTTCTCGGAGCAGGTGGCCGAGGACGGTTCGGCGGCCGGCATCGCCGCCGCCGTCACCTACGCCACCGACCTGTTCGACGAGCTGCGCGTCGCCGCCTTCGCCGAGCAGCTGCTGCGGATCCTGCGGGCCGTGGCGGCGGATCCGTCGGTGGCGGTCGGCGACATCGAGATCGTCGACGAGTTCGAACGTGAACTCGTGGTCTCCCGGTGGAACTCGCTCGGTGACGACGTCGCCCCGGCGGACGTGACGCTGGTGGACATGTTCGAGGCGCGGGTCGCCGCCGCACCCGGCGACACCGCGGTGCGGTTCGGCGACGAGGCACTGACCTACGCGGAGTTCGCGTCCCGGGCGCGGCGACTGGCCCGGCATCTGATCTCGGTGGGCGTGGGCCCCGAGTCGCTCGTGGCGGTCGCGCTGCCGCGGTCGCCGGATCTGGTGGTCGCCCTCGTCGCGGTGCTCGAGGCCGGCGGCGGGTATCTGCCGGTGGACCCGAACTACCCGGCCGACCGGATCGAGTTCATGCTCACCGACGCCGCACCGGCCGCGGTGCTCACCGCCTCCGGCACCGGGATCGAGGTGCCCACCGCGGTGCCGGTGGTCGAGCTCGACACCGTCGACCTCTCGGGGACGGACGACGCGCCGATCCGCGACGAGGAGCGCACCGCGCCGCTGGGCGCCGCGAACCTCGCGTACGTCATCTACACTTCGGGGTCCACGGGCCGGCCGAAGGGCGTGCTGATCCCGCACCGGAACGTGGTGCGGCTCATGGTGAACACCGAGTCGGTCTACGGGTTCGGCCCGTCGGATGTGTGGACGATGTTCCACTCGTACGCGTTCGACTTCTCGGTGTGGGAACTGTGGGGCCCCCTGCTGTACGGCGGCACCCTGGTGGTCGTGGACTGGTTCACCTCGCGCTCGCCCGAGGCGTTCCGCGAGTTGCTCGTGCGCGAACGGGTGACGGTGCTCAATCAGACACCGTCGGCGTTCTACCAGCTCGCCGAGGCCGACCGCACGGCCGGTGGCACGGAGGGCGACCTCGCTCTGCGGTACGTGATCTTCGGCGGTGAGGCCCTCGAGCCGCGCCGGCTGGCGGGCTGGTTCACCCGGCACGGGGACACCTCCCCGCGGCTGGTGAACATGTACGGCATCACCGAGACCACGGTGCACGTGTCGTACCGGGAGATCGGTGCGGAGCTGGCCGAGGCCGGTTCCGCGAGCATCGTGGGCGTGCCGATCGCGGGCCTGCGGGTCTACGTCCTCGACACCCGCCTCAACCCGGTTCCGGTGGGCGTGGCCGGTGAGATGTACGTCGGCGGCGGCCAGCTGGCCCGCGGCTACCTGGGCCGCCCGGACCTGTCCGCGGCCCGGTTCGTGGCCGACCCGTTCTCCGCCGACGGTGGATTGCTGTATCGCACCGGCGATGTCGCGCGCTGGGCGGTCTCGGGGGACCTCGAGTACCTCGGCCGCGCGGACGACCAGGTCAAGATCCGCGGCTTCCGGATCGAGCTCGGCGAGGTCGAGTCGGCCGTGCTGGCCCAGCCGACGGTCGGGCAGGCCGCGGTGATCGTGCGCGAGGACGCCCCCGGCGCGGCGCGCATCGTCGCGTACGTGGTGCCCGCCGACGGCGCGACCGTCGACGTCGAGGAACTGCGCGCCGGGGCGGGTGCGCTGGTGCCGGAGTACATGGTGCCGTCGGCGTTCGTGGTGATCGACGCGATCCCGTTGACCGTCAACGGCAAGCTCGACCGCCGGGCGCTGCCGGAACCGGTGTTCGAGACCCGGGTCTTCCGGGCGCCGTCGACGCCGGTCGAGGAGATCGTCGCGGGCACGTTCGCCGAGGTGCTCGGCGTCGAGCGGGTGGGCGCGGACGACGACTTCTTCGAGCTCGGCGGCAACTCGCTGATCGCGACGCAGGTCGTGTCACGGCTCGGGGCGGCGCTCGACACGCAGGTCCCGGTGCGGACGCTGTTCGAGGCCTCGACCGTCGCCGCGCTCGCGGCGCGGGTCGAGCAGGACGCCACCGGCGGCGCCCGGGTGCCGCTGACCGCGCGCACGCGTCCCGAACGCATCCCACTGTCGCCGGCGCAGCAGCGCATGTGGTTCCTCAACCGCTTCGACCCCGAGTCGACGGCGTACAACATCCCGATGGCCCTGCGCCTGACCGGCGACCTCGACGTCGACGCGCTGCGCGCCGCCGTCGCCGACCTGGTGGCCCGCCACGAGACCCTGCGGACCGTGTACCCGGAGACGAATTCCGGTCCGGTACAGGATATCCGGCCCGCCACCGCGGTCCCGGTCGACCTCGACCCGATCGACGTCCCGGCGGCCGAGCTGGAACCGCGCCTGCGCGAACTCGCCTCGACCGGCTTCGACGTCACCCGCGAGATCCCGCTGCGGATCGCGCTGCTGCGTCTCGCACCCACCGAGTACGTCCTGGTCACCGTGGTGCATCACATCGCCGCGGACGGCTCGTCGATGGTGCCGATGGTGCGCGACGTGATGACCGCGTACGCCGCCCGTTCCGCCGGCACCGAGCCGGCGTGGGCACCGCTCGAGCTGCAGTACGCGGACTACGCGCTGTGGCAGCGGGAGCTGCTCGGATCCGAGGACGATCCCGAGTCGCTCGCCGCCCGCCAGCTCGACCACTGGCGGACCGCGCTGGCCGATCTGCCGGATCAGCTGGACCTGCCCACGGACCGGCCGCGGCCCGTGCAGCAGTCGTTCCGCGGCGACCGGGTCGAGTTCGTCGTGGACGCGGACGTGCACGCCGCGTTGCGCGACCTCGCGCGCGCCCGCAACGCGACCGTGTTCATGGCGATGCATGCCGCGTTCGCGGCACTGCTCGCGCGCCTGTCCGGATCCGACGACATCGCGGTGGGCACGCCCATCGCGGGCCGCGGCGAGGCCGCCGTCGAGAACCTGATCGGCATGTTCGTCAACACGCTGGTCTTCCGCCTCTCCGTCGACGGAAACCGGTCGTTCGACGAACTGCTCGGGGCGGCACGGGAAACCGACCTGCAGGCGTTCGCACACGCGGACGTGCCCTTCGAGCGGCTCGTGGAGGTGCTCAACCCGGCCCGCTCCACCGCGCGGCACCCGCTGTTCCAGGTGGGCTTCTCGTTCCAGAACCAGCAGCGCACCGAACTGGAACTGGCGGGCCTGACCGTCGCCCCGATCGACCTCGAGGGCGGCACGTCGCAGTTCGACCTGCACCTGATCGTCAGCGACCGGTACGACGAGCAGGGCGCCCCGGCCGGGATGGACGCGATCCTGACCTTCGCCACCGACCTGTTCGACGAGTGCACCGCGCGTGCTGTGGCCGAGCGTTTCCGGCAGTTGCTCCGTGCACTGGTGCAGGCGCCGGACGTGCCGGTGGGCGAGCACCCCGTGCTCCTCGCGCGCGAAGAGCACGACGTCCTGGCGGCGTGGAACGACACCGCCCACGAGACCGGCGCGGCCGCAACGCTCGTCGACCTGTTCGACGAGCAGGTACGCCGGGACCCCGGCGCGGTCGCACTGGTGTACGAGGGTGCCGCCGTCACGTACGGCGAGTTCGACGCCCGCGTCAACCGTCTCGCCCGGCACCTGATCGCCCAGGGCGTGGGGCCGGAGGACCGGGTCGCGCTGATCGTGCGGCGTTCGCCGGAACTCGTCGTCGGCATGTACGCGATCGCCAAGGCCGGCGGTGCGTACGTGCCCCTCGACCCGGACCAGCCGGCCGAGCGCAACGCCTACATCCTCGACACCGCGGCGCCCACGTGCGTGGTCACGGTCGCGGCGGATCGGATCGACGTGCCCGGCGTGCCGGTCGTCGAACTCGACCGCGTGGACCTCTCCGGTCTGCCGGACGCGCCGGTGACCGCGGCCGAACGTCGCGCGCCGCTGCGTGCGGCGAACACCGCGTACGTGATCTTCACGTCCGGATCGACCGGCCGGCCCAAGGGTGTGGCGGTTCCGCACGCCGCCGTGGTCAACCAGATGGTCTGGAAGCGGGACGCGTTCGATCTCGGACCGGACGACGCGGTGCTGCTCAAGACCGTCGCCACGTTCGACCTGTCCGTGTGGGAGTTCTGGTCGGCGCTCCCCTCCGGCTCGCGTCTGGTGATCGCGCCCGCCGACGGGCACCGCGATCCCGACTACCTGCTGCGGTTGCTGCGCGACGAGCGCGTCACCACCCTGCACGCGGTGCCGTCGATGCTGTCGATGCTCACGACCGCCGCGGGTGGGGAGGTCGCGTCGTCGCTGCGGCGCGTGCTCGCCATCGGCGAGGCGCTGCCGGCGGCCACCGCGCGGCAGTTCCGGGCGGACAACGCGGCGGCCCTGTTCAACCTGTACGGGCCGACCGAGGCCGCGGTGTCCGTCACCGTGCACGAGACGAGCGACGCCGACACCACGGTCGTGCCGATCGGTGTGCCCGAGTGGAACAGCCGCGTGTACGTGCTCGACGCGCGCCTGCGCCCGGTGCCGATCGGGGTGGCCGGCGAGCTGTACCTGGCCGGCGCGCAGCTGGCGCGCGGCTACCACGGTCGTCCCGACCTGACCGCCGACCGGTTCGTCGCCGACCCGTTCGGCGGCGGCCGGATGTACCGCACCGGCGACATCGTGCACTGGAACCGTGACGGCGAGCTGGTCTACCGCGACCGCGCCGACTTCCAGGTCAAGGTGCGCGGCTACCGCATCGAACTCGGGGAGATCGAATCGGTGCTGCGCGCCCGCGACGGGGTGCGCGACGTCGCCGTCCTCGTGCGCACCGACCCGCACGTCGGCGACCGGCTGGTGGCCTACGTGGTCCCGGCCGTCGGAGCCGACGCTGCCGGAGCGGACGCTGCCGGATTCGATGCGGCCGAGACGAAGACGGCACTGGCGCAGGCCCTTCCGTCGTACATGGTGCCGTCGGCGTTCGTCGTCCTCGAGGCGCTCCCGCTGAACACCAACGGCAAGCTCGACCGCCGGGCGCTGCCCGAGCCGGAGTTCGAGACCGGGCAGTTCCGGGCCCCCACCACCCCGGTGGAGGAGATCGTCGCCCGGATCCTCGCCGAGGTTCTCGGCATCGAACGCGCCGGCCTCGACGACGACTTCTTCGAACTCGGCGGCAACTCCCTGCTCGCGACGCAGCTGGCCTCCCGGCTCGGTGTCGCGCTCGACACCCGGGTGTCGGTGCGGACCGTGTTCGAGGCGTCGACCGTCGCGGCGCTGGCCGGCCGGATCCAGCCGTCCGTCGGCCGCGGTGCCCGGCCACCGCTGGTACCGCAGCCGAGGCCCGACCGGATTCCGCTGTCGCTCGCGCAGCAACGGATGTGGACCCTCAACCAGGTGGATCCCGGGTCCGGGGTCTACAACATCCCCGTCGCGGTGCGGCTGCGCGGCTCCCTCGACACCGAGGCCCTGCGCTCGGCGGTCGCCGACGTGATCGCCCGGCACGAGGTGCTGCGCACGGTGTACCCGGACACGGAGGACGGCCCGGTCCAGGTGGTGCTCCCGACGGCGCAGGCGCTGCCGGACCTGGCCCCGGTGCCGGTGTCGGAGAACGAGATCGTCGACCGGCTCACCGACGTCCTCGGTGCGGGCTTCGACGTGACGGCACCGACCCCGCCGGTGCGGGCACGGTTGTTCCGCGTCGCCGACGACGAGCACGTGCTCGCTCTGGTGGCGCACCACATCAGCGCCGACGGCTACTCGATGCGGCCCCTCGTGCGCGACGTGATGGTCGCCTACGCCGCCCGCGCCGAGGCGCAGATGCCCGGCTGGGCGGAGCTGCCGGTCCAGTACGCCGACTACACGCTGTGGCAGCAGCGGGTGCTCGGCAGCCCGGACGACCCCGACAGCGAGCTGTCCCGCCAGCTCGGGTACTGGACCGACGAGCTGACCGGCAGTCCCGAGCTGCTCGCGCTGCCGACGGATCGGCCGCGGCCGGCGCGGCAGTCCACCGAGGGCGACTCGGTGACGTTCACCATCGGGGAGGCGCTCGCGCAGCGCATCGAGAAGACCGCCCGCGAGCACAACGCGACGGTGTTCATGGTCGTGCACGCCGCCCTCGCGGTGCTCCTGTCGCGTCTGGCGTCCGCCGAGGACGTCGCGGTCGGAACTCCGACCGCCGGCCGCGCCGAGGAAGTGCTCGACGACCTGGTGGGCATGTTCGTCAACACGCTGGTGCTGCGCACCCGCGTGGCCGGCGGGGACACCTTCGCCGATCTGCTCGCCCAGGCGAAGGAGAAGGACCTCGCGGCGTTCGGCAACGCCGACGTGCCGTTCGAGCGGCTCGTCGACGCCGTCGGCCGCAGGCGGTCGAGCTCGTACACGCCGCTGTTCCAGGTGATGCTCACGTTCCAGAACATCGAGACCGGCACGTTGGAACTGCCCGGAATGGCGGTCACCCCGCTCGAGGTGGGCGCCCACCAGGCGAAGTTCGACCTGCAGTGCACCTTCGTCGAGCAGTTCGCGCCCGGCGGCGGCCTCGGCGGCCTCGAGGTGATCTTCACCTACGCGACCGCGCTGTTCGACCGGGAGACGGTCGAGCTGTTCGCCGAGCGGTTCACCCGCATCCTCGAGGCGGTGACGTCGGATCCGCAGATCCGGTTGCGGGCGATCGACATCCTCACCGAGGCCGAACGGGCCCGGCTGGCCGCGCCGCGCAAGCCGCGGACGGTGGCGGACCTGCCGGATCTGGTCGCCGCCGCCGCCGAGGCCGCCCCCGACGCGGTGGCGCTCAGCCACGAGGGCCGGGACGTCACCTTCGGGGAGTTCGCGCAGAAGCTGGCCGCGACGGCCACCGCGACGGGCGGGGCGCTGACCGCGGAGGCGCTCGTGCCTGTGGTGTTGAACACCCTCATCCCCGGCGTCCTGCCCGCGCTGGGTGCCGACGGGTTCGCCGAACTGGTCCGATCCGTGCTCGCCGCGGCCGACGAGATCACCGGTGGGGGGCTCTGACCTGGGCGCTTCGTTTGCTGTCGGTCCGACCGGGATAATCGAACATCGACTGTCGTCCGACCCCGTGGGCACCGGGTGCCACGGGGTCGGACGGAGCGCGCACGACAGTGCGCGACACACAGAGGTATCGGAGGATGAAGTAGATGGCTGAAGGCACGTCGGGCAAGCAGGCGCTGACGATCGCAGACCTGCCCCGGTTGCTGGCCGGAGTCGTGGACCGCGAGCCCGACCGCGTCGCCCTCGCCCACGGTGACACGCAGCTGACCTACAGCCGGCTCCAGCAGGAGATCGCCACCCTCGACGCCGCGATGGGAGGCGTGCTCGGGATCGAGGCGCTGGTCCCGGTCGTGCTGTCCAACCTCGCGCCCGGGCTCCTCGCCGACGGTGGGCTGCCCGCCGTGCTCGACGGTCTCCTCGCCGACGCCGCCGCCGTCCTCGGTGACGCCGCCGTGGCCCCCGCCGGACCCGACCTCGGCACCCTCGTGGGCCGGTTCGACGCGCAGGTCGCGGCGACCCCCGACGCGGTCGCCCTCGAATTCGACGGCGAGACCCTGACCTACGCGGAGTTCGACGCCCGCGTCAACCGGCTCGCGCGGCACCTGATCGGGCTCGGCGTGGGCCCGGACACCCGCGTCGGCCTGTCGATGCGGCGATCCTTCGACCTGCTCGTCGGCATGTACGCCGTCGTCAAGGCCGGCGGCGCCTACGTGCCGCTGGATCCGGACCACCCCGCGGACCGCATCGCCTACGTCCTCGACATCGCCGAACCGGTCGCGGTGGTCACCACCGCCCGGGACCGCGTGGACCTGCCGGCCTCGGTACCCGTGGTCCTCGTCGACACCCTCGACCTCGCGGCCGTGTCCGCGGACCCGGTGCGCGACGACGAACGGCTCGGCTCCCTGACCGCGGACGATCTCGCGTACGTCATCTTCACCTCGGGCTCCACCGGCCGTCCGAAGGGCGTCGCCGTCGAGCACCGGGCCATCGTCGCCAACATCGCCTGGCGGCAGGCCGAGTACGGGCTGCGCGGCGACGACGTCGTGCTGCAGAAGACGCCCTTCACGTTCGACGTGTCGGTGTGGGAGTTCTTCTGGCCGCTGCAGGTGGGCGCGCGACTGTCGATCGCGCTGCCCGACGGTCACCGCGACCCCGCCTACCTGGCGCAGACCATGATCGAGCGCCGGGTCACCGTCGCCCACTTCGTCCCCTCCATGCTCGCGGTCTACCTCGCCGAGCCGACCGCCGCGGCCGTCACCTCGCTGCGGTACGTCTTCGCCTCGGGTGAGGCGCTGCCCGCGCAGACCGTCGCCCGGTTCCACGCGATCTCCACGGCCGGGCTGCACAACCTGTACGGCCCGACCGAGGCCGCGGTCGACGTCACCTACTACGAGACCCACGGCGACGACACCGTCGTCCCCATCGGTGCGGCCGTGGCCGACACCGATCTCTACGTGCTCGACGAGGGATTGCGGCCCGTTCCGCAGGGGGTCGAGGGAGAGCTGTACCTCGCGGGCATCCAGCTCGCACGCGGCTACCTGCGCCGGCCCGACCTGACGGCGGACCGCTTCGTCGCCGATCCGTTCGGTGCGCCGGGCGATCGCATGTACCGCACCGGTGACCTGGTCAAATGGAACACCGACGGTCTGATCGAGTACGTCGGGCGCACCGACTTCCAGGTCAAGCTGCGCGGCCTGCGCATCGAGCTCGGCGAGATCGAATCCGCCCTGCTCGACCACCCCGGGGTCCGGCAGGCGGTCGTCGTCGTGCACTCCGACGAGACGCTCGGCGATCACCTCGTCGGTTACCTCGTCACCGACGGTGAACCGGTCGACCGCACCGAGCTGGCTGCGGCCGTGCGCCGGCGGTTGCCGGACTACATGGTGCCGTCGCTGTTCGTGGAACTGACGGAGTTTCCCCTCAACGCGTCGGGCAAGCTCGACCGCGGAGCGCTGCCCGAGCCCGACTTCAGCGTTCTGGCAACCGAATACCGCGCACCGAGCACCCCCACCGAGGAAACGGTCGTCGCGGCGTTCGAGAGTGTGCTCGGCGTCGAGCGGCTCGGCGTCGACGACGACTTCTTCGCCCTGGGCGGCAACTCACTGAGCGCCACGCGCGTGGTGGCGCGGATCAACGCCGACCACAAGGTCCGCATCGACGTACGGGAGTTCTTCGACGCCCCGACCGCCGCGCAGCTCGCCACGCTCGTCGACGCGGCGATGGCCGCCGGCGACTCCCACCGGCCCCCGCTGGTGCCGCAGGTGCGGCCGGAACGGGTGCCGTTGTCGCTGGCGCAGCGGCGGATGTGGTTCCTCAACCGCCTCGATCCCGGCTCGGCGGTCAACAACATCACGGTCGTCCTGAGACTGTCCGGGGCGCTCGACGTCGACGCGCTCGGGGCGGCCGTGGCGGACGTGGTGACCCGGCACGAGGTGCTGCGCACCGTCTACCCCGAGACGGAGGGCGTCGGCTACCAGCAGGTGCTGCCCACCTCTGACGTGAACCCGGCGCTCACGCCGTCGGCGGTGAGCGAGTCCGAGATCGTGCCGACGGTCGCGGAGATCGTCTCGACCGGATTCGACGTCACCACCGAGGTGCCCGTTCGCGTACGTCTGCTGCGGGTGTCGGACACCGAGCACGTGCTGGTGCTCGTGGTGCACCACATCGCCGCGGACGGATTCTCGATGGGTCCGCTCACGCGGGACGTCATGGTCGCCTACGACGCCCGGACCCGGCACGAGGCACCCGCGTGGGAGCCGTTGACCGTCCAGTACGCCGACTACGCCATCTGGCAGCGACAGGCCCTCGGCTCGGAGGACGACCCGCAGTCGGTCGTCACCCAGCAGATCGAGTACTGGACACGTCGGCTCGACGGCGTACCCGAGCGACTGGACCTGCCCACGGATCGGCCGCGGCCGGCGGTCGCCGGCAACCGTGCCGCGGTGCATGCCTTCACCGTCGGCGAATCGGTGCACCGGGGTCTCGTCCGGCTGGCACACGAGACCCGGACGACGCCGTTCATGGTGGTACACGCCGCCCTGGCGGCGGTCCTCAGCCGCCTGTCGGGCTCGGCGGACGTCACCATCGGCACTCCGATCGCCGGTCGCGGCGAGCAGGAACTCGACGACCTGATCGGCATGTTCGTCAACACCCTCGTGCTGCGCACCGAGGTCGAGCCGGGGGAGCCCTTCACCCGGTTGCTGGCGCGCGTGCGCGAGTCCGACCTCGCCGCCTTCGGGCACGCGGACGTCCCGTTCGAACGGCTCGTGGAGGTACTCGATCCGGTCCGGTCGCAGTCCCATCACCCGCTGTTCCAGGTGATGCTCGCCTTCCAGAATCTCGAACAGACCAGCCTCGAACTGGGTGAGCTCGCGATCAGTCCCGTGACCGCGAACCGCGAACAGTCGCAGTACGATCTGTCGTTCATCTTCGCCGACACCGTGGACGAGAACGGCGAACCCGGTGGTCTCGCCTGCGACCTGCTCTACGCCACCGACCTGTTCGACGAGCCGACCGTCGCGACCCTCGTGCGCCGGTTGCTGCGGGTGCTCGAGACCGTCGCCACCGACCCGGCACGGGCCGTGGGCGACATGGCCCTCCTTTCGGCACCGGAGCGACAGGCACTGACGTCCGTGCACGGTGCCGCCGCGGAGGCCGGCGGCACCCTCGCCGAGATCCTCGCCCTCGCCGCGCGTCGCGACCCGGCGGCCGTGGCCCTGCGGTTCGACGGCCGGTCGGTGTCGTACGGGGATCTGGACGCGACGTCGTCGCGTCTGGCCCGGATGCTGATCTCCCGTGGTGTGGGACCGGAAGACCGCGTGGCCGTGGCCGTGCCCCGGTCGATCGAGTCCGTCACGGCGTTGTGGGCGGTGGTCAAGGCCGGTGCCGCGTTCGTCCCCGTGGACCCGACGTACCCGACCGAGCGGATCGCCTACATGCTCTCCGATTCCGGCGCGGTGCTCGGGATCGCCACAGCCGGAACCTTCGCTACGCTACCGGATTCCGTTCCGTGGCTCGTGCTCGAGGAAGCGATCGAGGCCGGCGCGGGACTGCCGGCGGGACCGGTGGCCGACGCCGAACGCGTGCGCTCCCTGCTTCCCGCACACCCGGCGTACGTCATCTACACCTCCGGCACGACGGGCACGCCGAAGGGCGTCGTGGTCGCGCATGGCGGAGTGGTGAACTTCTGCGCCGAACAGGTGGAGCGGTACGCGGTCACCGCCGACTCCCGCACGTTGCACTTCGCGTCGCCGAGCTTCGACGCCTCGGTGCTCGAACTGCTGCTGGCTTTCGGTGCGGGCGCGACGATGGTCGTCGCGCCGACCTCGGTGTACGGCGGCGCCGAGCTCGCCGGTCTGCTGGCCGGGGAGGCGGTCACCCATGCCTTCGTGACCCCCGCGGCCCTCGGCTCGGTGGATCCCGAGGGCCTCGACTGCGTCCGCGTGGTGATCACGGGCGGCGAGGCGTGCTCCCCGGGCCTGGTGGCACGCTGGGCGACGATCCTGCCCGACGGATCGCGCCGCGCGTTCTTCAACGCCTACGGTCCCACCGAGTCGACGGTTGCCTCGAACATCAGTGACGCCCTGCTACCCGGCGAACCGGTGGTGATGGGCGGCCCCGTCCGCGGAATGCGGGTACTCGTTCTCGACGACCGGTTGCAGCCGGTGCCCGTGGGTGTTCCGGGCGAGCTGTACCTGGCGGGAATTCAGGTGGCCCGTGGGTATCTGGGCCGGGCCGGGCTGACCGCCGAGCGATTCGTGGCCGATCCGTACGCCACCGACGGCAGCCGGATGTACCGGACCGGTGACGTGGTGCGGTGGTCCGGTTCCCCCGGGGACGAGACGACCGGGGTGGTCGAGTACGTCGGCCGGGCCGACGACCAGGTGAAGATCCGCGGTTTCCGGATCGAACTCGGTGAGGTCGAAGCGGCTCTCGCGCGGTGCGCCGGCGTCGCCCAGGCGGTTGCGACGGTGCGCCGGGACGGGCAGCGGGGTGAGCAGCTCGTCGGCTACGTCGTTCCCGAGCCTGGCACCGTACTCGACGGCGCCGCCGTGAGGGACTCCGTGGCACAGTTCCTGACGAGCTACATGGTGCCGCACGCGGTCGTGGTCCTGAACTCGATCCCGCTGACGCCCGGCGGCAAGCTCGACCGGCGTGCACTGCCGGAACCGGAGCAGGAAGCCCGGGTCTTCCGGGCTCCGACGACCCCGGTCGAGGAGATCGTCGCGCGGGTCTTCGCCGACGTCCTCGGCGTGGAACGGGTCGGTCTGGACGACGACTTCTTCGAACTGGGCGGCAACTCGCTGGTCGCCACGCAGGTGATCTCCCGGCTCGCCGCCGCGCTCGGCACGGCGGTTCCGGTGCGGACCCTGTTCGAGGCTTCGGCGGTCGCCTCGCTCGCGGCCCGTCTCGAGCAGGCCGACTCCGCCGGCAGCCGGGTGCCGTTGGTGGCGCGCCCGCGGCCCGAGCGGGTTCCGCTCTCGTTGGCGCAGCGCCGCATGTGGTTCCTGAACCGATTCGAACCGGACTCCGCGGTGAACAACATCCCGCTGGCCATCCGGTTGTCCGGGTTGCTGGACCGGCACGCCCTGCAGGTGGCGGTCGCCGATGTGCTCGCCCGGCACGAATCCCTGCGGACGGTGTATCCGGACGCCGACGGCGTGGCGTACCAGCAGGTGTTGCCGACCTCGCGGGTGATTCCGGATCTGTCGCCGATTCCGGCCTCGGAGAACGAACTGATCGCCGAGGTCCTGACGATGGCTTCGGCCGGGTTCGACGTGTCGACGCAGGTGCCGTTCCGGGCGCGGTTGTTCGAGGTGTCCGCAACCGAGCATGTTCTCGTCCTCGTCGTGCACCACATCGCGGCCGACGGCTTCTCCATGGGGCCGCTCACCCGTGACGTGGTGGTGGCGTACTCGGCACGGGCCACCGGCGGCGAACCGGAGTGGGAGCCCCTGCCGGTGCAGTACGCCGACTACGCGTTGTGGCAGCGGGAGATCCTCGGCTCGGAGGACGACCCGGACTCGGTCGTCGCGAGTCAGGAAGCGTACTGGAGCGGCGCGCTCGCCGGACTGCCCGACCAGCTCGACCTGCCGTCCGACCGTCCCCGGCCGGCGTCTGCTTCCAACGCGGGTGCGGTGCACGAGTTCTCGCTCGGACCGGAACTCCATGCCGCGATCGGACGGGTCGCACGTGAGCGCAACGCCACCCCGTTCATGGTGGTGCACGCGGCGCTGTCGGTGCTGCTGGCGCGGTTGTCGGGGACCGACGACATCGCCGTCGGCACCCCGGTGGCCGGTCGCGGCGAGCAGGAACTCGACGACCTCGTCGGCATGTTCGTCAACACCCTGGTGCTGCGGACCCGGGTCGAGGGTGGGGAGTCCTTCGAGGACCTGCTCGCGCAGGTACGCGGCACCGACCTCGACGCGTTCGCGCACGCGGACGTGCCGTTCGAGCGGCTGGTGGAGGTGCTCAATCCCGCCCGGTCGACGGCGCGGCACCCGCTGTTCCAGGTCATGTTGTCCTTCCAGAACCAGGCGACGGGAGCCCTCGAGCTGCCGGGCCTGACCGTCTCGGGCCTCGACTTCGACGCCGCGACCGCCCGGTTCGACCTGCAGTTCTCCCTCGCCGAAACGACCTCCGAGACAGCCGATTCCGTCGGGTACGCGGTCGGGATCACCTATGCGACGGATCTGTTCGATG
>NZ_AJFC01000396.1:0-7564 GCF_000256505.1 Rhodococcus sp. P14
GACCGCGCCCGCCCCGGGCTTCTTCGGCGAGGTCGATGCTGAACATGCGGTTGCCCAGGTCCGCGCCTTGCAGGGCGAGGATACGGAGGATCCAGCCGTCGCTGGAACACGGCCGTGTGTTAGGAACGCGTTTCGAGTAGCACGGTTCTGACGATCGGGTAGCGCGAGTATGAGCATCCGGTAGCGGTAGCCGAGGCGATGTGCTCGTCTCGGGTTCACGCGTGGCAATTCGGCTGCGCGTGAACCCGAAACAGGAGGCACGGGTGACTGATTACCGATTGGTGATGTCACAGTTGCTGCAAGGCAGGTCGTACCGGGAGATCGAAGCGATCGCAGGATGCTCGCACCGCACGATCGCCAAAGCGAAGAAGATCTGCGGTGAACGGGAGCTGACCACCGAGGACCAGATCGAGGCGTTGACCGCCGAGGAGATCGACGCCTTGTTCACCGATGGGCGAAAGAACGCCTCAATCGATTTCGTGATGTTCGATGTCGCCGCCGCGGTGAAGAAGCGCTCAGGCAAGAAGAAGCTCCCACTGCGGGTGCTGTGGGCCAACTACCTGGAAACCGAAGGGGCGCCGGGGCAGCGGCACTACAGCTACCAGCGGTTCTGCCAGATCATCGGTGAGTACGTCGAGGTCAACGATCTGACGATGCGGATCGCGCACGTACCCGGGCACACGATGCAGGTCGACTGGGCCGGCACCACGATGGCGATCTTCGACCCGGTCACCGGCAGCAGGACCCGGGTGTCGGTGTTCGTGGCATCGCTGCCGTACTCGGGCATGGTCTTCGCCTGCGGATGCCTGGACGAGAAGGCAGCGAACTGGCTCGATGCCCACGTGCAGGCATTCGAGTACTTCGGCGGCGTCACGCAAGTGGTCGTGCCCGATAACACCTCGACCGCGTCGAACCAGATCACACGCGGGGACAGGGCCCGCGAGGTCAACCACGCCTACCGGGACTTCCTCGAGTACCACCGCACCGCCGCGGTGCCCACCAGAGCGGTGCGGCCCCGCGACAAGGGGCACGTCGAGTCCGGGGTCAAGATCGTGACGAACTGGGTGATCGGCCGACTCGCCGACCGCCGGTTCGCCAGCCTGGACGACCTGGGCGAGGCCATCAACGTCCAGGTCGATCAGATCAATGACCGCATCCCGTTCCGCGGACAGAAGATCAGCCGGCGGGAGTTGTTCGCCGAGCACGAGCAGCCACAACTGCTGGCGCTGCCCGACGCACGGTGGCAGCCGGTGACCTGGAGGAAATCCAAGGTCAACAGGGATTACCACGTCGAGATCGCGACGGTGAAGTATTCGGTGCCCCACACCTTCGCCGGTCAGCTCGTCGATGTGAAGATCACCGGCGAAACACTCGCAATCATGTGCGACGGAGAAGTCATCGCCTCCCATGCCGTCTCCGGGCGCCGGCACTCGTACGTCACCGACCCCGAGCACGTGCCCGCCCAGCATCTGCAATCCTCGGATCTGTGGTCCCGGGCGTACTTCGTGCGCCAGGCCCACAAGGTCGGTCCGTGCACCGTGGCCGCGATCAGCGACCTGCTCGACCGGCAACGCATCGAGGCCCAGGGCTACCGCTCGTGCCAGAACATCCTCGCCCTGGGGAAGAGCGACAAACAACTCCTCGAGCGGGCTTGCGGGCAACTTGTCTCCGAACAGACCCGACGGGCGATCTCCTACACCGCGGTCAAGCAACGCCTGGCGGCGCTGCGGGCCCAGGCCGCCGCACGACCGACCACCGCGGCGGAACCAGCGACTGCTGCGTCGGTAGCGCCACCGGCGGGACAGCGCGACACCACCGGGGCGCATCTGGCCGGGCCCGAGCAGTTCAGCCTTTCTGCCTTGACCGGAGCCACCGGAGCCGACTTGACGGATGAGGGAGGGGCCAAGTGATCGATCGTCACCTCACCGACGCGGACATGCCGTTGTTCACGCAGCTGCGTATGACCGCGTTCGGGCAGACCGTCATCGAGCTGGCCAACGATCCCGCCTGCGACGAGTGGACCTTCTCCCAGAAGATCTTCCACGCGCTGGATAAGGAGATCACGGCCAGACAGGAACGTCGGACCCAGAAACTACTCAAGGCCTCCAGAACGCCAAACCCTGATGCCTGCGTAGAAGAGATCCGTTATCTGGCTGACCGCAACCTCAATCGGGAGCTAATCGCACGGCTTTCCAGCTGTCAATGGATCGAGTCGACCCGCAATCTTGTCGTGCTCGGTCAGTCCAGCGTGGGCAAGACCTATGTGGCTCTGGCACTGCTCAATGCCGCGTGCCGAAAGTACTACAGCGCGAGGTTCTTCCGGCTCGACGATCTGGCCAACCGGCTCGCCGTGTTGGAACCGACCTCGCAGCGGCGGTTGGATTTCCTGACGGATCTGCACAACTGTGACCTGCTGGTCCTGGATGACTTCCTGACGACGCCGGTGGCTGCGCACACCGCGGCCGAGTTGCTCAACATCCTGGCCGCTCGTGAAGGTCGAGGTTCGACTCTGGTGACCTCGCAGTTCGATCCGCCGGACTGGTACAAGTCGCTCCAGGACGCGGTCATCGCCGAATCGATCCTCAACCGGATCGTCGCCGGCGCCGAGATCATCGCCCTGGACGGGCCGAACATGCGCCGACATCTGGCGGACAGCCGATAGTTGGGCGCCGCGGTCGGGCAAGCTAGTATTCAATATGACTCGCTGATCACTGTGCATGTTCGAGGCTGATCCGAAGTCCACCACTTCGCGCAGCCTTTTTTATACCAGCGGCGGGACGGGTAGGTTATTCGTGCCGAAATTCGCGTGGAGAGCGACCAGTCCACCGCTTGAAGGCGTGAGAGAAGTTGGCGAGGTCGCTGTATCCGAGATCCGCAGCGATCTCACTCACCGACATCGATCGGTCGAGCAGCCGCAGCATCGCACGATCACGCAGGAATGATTCGCGCAACTCGCGAAAGGTGGTCCCCTCCTCGGACAGGCGCCGCTTGAGTGTGCTACGGGATATCGAGAGCTCGTGTGCGACCCAGTCGTTACTTCGTTTGCCGGGATCCTCCTCCAGGAGCCGTCGCACCTTCTCCGAGAAAGACGTGGTTCTGCTTCGCTGTTCGAGGGTTTGCTGCAGATCAACGATGGCGAGGCGATAGGCGACGGGATCGGAGAACCTACATACCTCGTTGAGGGTATCCGCGGGGACACGAAGGAATGACGTCGGAGCGTCGAAGTACAGGCGCCCAGCTAGGGCGTCCTCATGATTGGCCAGAAAGTTCGGCGCCGACCAGCTCAGATGGAGGGTGACGGTCGGCACATCGCCAGCGAGCATGTCAAGCAGGCGCAGGAGCGCCGACCCGCTGTACGCGACGACCAGGCAGTTCAGGGCCGGATCGCCTGTATGTGCGCTGAGCCCCACAGTAAGCCCCTCGTCTCTTGGGTGGAACTGTGGGCTGAGGGCCGTCGAGATCAAAGGCAGATAGGTGAGCAGCTCGACGATCTCGGCTACCGAACCTGCACTGACCAGAGGAAAGCTCAACGGGCCAAAGGACGTCAACTGAGCCTGCTCGGCGAACGCGAAGCCGAGCGTAGTTGCCTGGTCGACATCGAGTGCGGGGTACACCTCGCGAAACCACCGTATCGGGGCCTGGATGTTCCGCTGGATCAACGTCGTCTCGTCGATTCCTTCGCGAGCCATGATGTTGCGAAGCCGCGCGACAGCGTCTGAGTCGAGTGCTTGGCTCTCGAGCAATTGCGCGAACATGAGTGGAGGCACACCCTCGTCGTTGAGGTTCACCCTGGTCCCTTTGAGCCGAATTCACAAGTTTCTGACTCTGCCGAACATAGCCGCCGCGCTCGTCTTCGACAACACTTTGACCAAGTTCACATTGAGGACGACGTATCCAGGAGTTGGCTATGGCAGTTGTCACCTTTGTCTCCCACGATGGCCAGAAGCACGAGGCGCCCATCGAGGAAGGGCAGTCGCTGATGCAGGTCGCGACCAACAACGCGGTGCCCGGCATCGACGGCGACTGCGGAGGCGAAGCCGCGTGCGGTACCTGTCATGTGATCGTCGATCCGCAATGGTCCGAGCAGGTCGGCCTCTCGGGTCCCGAGGAGGAGGAGATGCTCGCGATGAACCCCGAGCGCCAGCCGACCTCCCGGCTGTCCTGCCAGATGGCGGCGTCGGCGGCGTGGGACGGCTTGATCGTCGAACTACCCGAATTCCAGATGTGACGGCGAGAAACGGTTAAGACCTGATGAAGATTCCTGAAGCAATCACCGCCAAGGTTCAGTCGACCATCCCGATGGATCTGCAGATCCAGGGCGCGCATCTGTATGACAAGACCCGGCGATGGGTGACCGGGACGAACGGAGAGAAGCTCTTCGTCGAGAGTCCTATCCCGCCGGTCGAGGACGTCGAGCTCGCCGACATCGACCTCAGCAACCCTTTTCTCTATCGCCAGGGGCGCTGGCAGTCCTACTTCGAGCGCTTGCGCAACGAGGCGCCGGTCCACTACCAGCCCAACAGTGCGTTCGGTCCGTTCTGGTCTGTCACGCGGCATGCCGACATCGTGGCCGTGGACAAGAACCACGAGCTCTTCTCCGCCGAGCCGTTCATTGTCATCGGGGCCCCGCCTCGTTTCCTTGATATCGCGATGTTCATCGCGATGGATCCGCCACGCCACGACGCGCAGCGGGCCGCTGTCCAAGGCGTTGTTGCGCCGAAGAACCTGCGTGAGATGGAGGGGCTGATTCGATCGCGTGTGCAGGAGGTGCTGGACGACCTGCCCGTGGATCAGCCGTTCGACTGGGTGCAGAACGTCTCGATCGAGTTGACCGCTCGGATGCTTGCCACCCTTCTGGACTTCCCGTACGAGCAGCGTCGCAAGCTCGTCTACTGGTCAGATCTCGCGACGTCGCTGGAGCAAGCCAACGGCGGGCCCTCGGACAACGACGAGGTGTTCCCCGGCATGCGCGACATGGCGCGAGGTCTCAGCGCTCTCTGGCACGACAAGGCAGCGCGGATGGCTGCCGGGGAGGAACCCGGCTTCGATCTGATCACCATGTTGCAGAGCAACGAGAACACCAAGGACCTGATCGACCGCCCGATGGAATTCTTGGGCAACCTCGTGCTGCTGATCGTCGGAGGCAACGACACGACCCGCAACTCGATGAGCGGCGGTGTTCTTGCGCTGAACCGCTTCCCCGATCAGTTCGAGAAGCTGAAGGCAAACCCCGACCTGATCCCCAACATGGGCTCGGAGATCATCCGGTGGCAAACCCCGCTGGCTTATATGCGCCGGGTCGCCAAGGCCGACACCATTCTGAACGGGCAGTTCATCCGCAAGGGCGACAAAGTAGTGATGTGGTACGCCTCGGGCAACCGCGACGAGCGCGTGTTCGAACGGCCCGATGAGTTCATCATCGACCGGGCCAACGCCCGCAACCACATCTCCTTCGGCTTCGGCGTCCATCGTTGTATGGGCAACCGGCTGGCCGAGCTCCAGCTGCGGATCCTGTGGGAGGAGTTGCTTCCCCGTTTCGACAATATCGAGGTCGTCGGCGAGCCAGAGTACGTGCAGTCCAATTTCGTGAGGGGCATCAGCAAGATGATGGTCCGCCTCACCCCGAAATCCAGCGCATGACCTCGCAGCGGGCCCTCATCGTCGGGGCCGGCCATGCCGGGGCCCAACTCGCGGCCAGTCTGCGCCAGGAAGGGTGGACCGGTGAGATCGTCCTCATCGGCGAGGAGTCGGCGCTGCCCTATCAACGCCCGCCGCTGTCGAAGGGTTACCTGGCGGGGAAGAGCACGCTCGACGAACTCGCGATCCGCAGCGCCAAATTCTACACCGAGCAGGGGATCCAACTCCTGAATGCGAAGGTGGAGGCGATCGACCGCTCGGCTGGTCATCTCGTGTTGAGCACCGGCGACGCGCTGCCCTACGACAAGCTCGCGCTGTGCACTGGGGCCCGCCCTCGACGGCTTTCCATCCCGGGGGCCGACCTGGTCGGCGTCTACTACCTACGCACCGCTGCGGACGTCGAGATGATCCGAGAGGCCACCAGCCCCGGGTGTCGGGCTGTGATCATCGGCGGCGGCTACATCGGACTGGAGACGGCCGCCTCATTGCGTGCGCTCGGTCTGGAGGTCACTGTACTCGAGGCGACCGAGCGCGTCCTCGAACGGGTCACCGCCCCCGCTGTATCGGCGTTCTTCGACCGGATCCACCGGGAGGAGGGCGTGAACATCCGGACGGGCGCGCTGGTCGAAGCTCTATCAGGTGACGGCAGGGTCCGCGAGGTGTTCCTGTCCAGTGGCGAATCAATTCCCACCGACCTCGTCATTGTCGGTATCGGCGTTGAGCCGAACACCGAGCTCGCCGCCGCCGCGGGTCTGGTCGTCGACAACGGCGTCGTGATCGACGACCAGACCCGGACCAGCGACCCCGACATCGTGGCGGCTGGGGACTGCGCCAGCCATGACATGGCCCGTTACGGCCGTCGCATACGCCTGGAGTCCGTGCCGAGTGCGGGTGAGCAGGCCAAGGTGGCGGCCGCGACCGTCTGCGGCAAGTCCAAGATGATCGCGGCGCTTCCATGGTTCTGGTCGGATCAATACGATCTCAAGCTCCAGATCGCCGGTCTCAACACCGGGTACGACGAAGTCGTCCTCAGCGGCGACCCGACCCGGGACCGCGACTTCACCTGCTTCTACCTGCGTGCGGGCGAGCTCATCGCCGCCGACTGCATCAACCGGCCCCGTCACTTCATGTTCAGCAAGCGGGTCATCACGCAGCGACTCCCCATTGGCCGGACCGAACTGGTGCTCGCAGGCTCTGTCTGAGGTGATCGGTCCCTTGGCGGCGATGGTACGACAACAGCGAGTACGGGCCCACATTTCGGAAAGGAACGTCAGTGACGAACATCATCCAGCTCCCGCTGGCGAAGGGTCGTGAGCGGCTCTCGTCGGTATTCCTGGCACCATTGCCGAGTCGGGCCGACGCGACCCTGCTAGGGGTCAGCGACCAGTGGCCTGTTCGTGAGCTCGCCCCGCCCCCGGCGGGGTCGGGGCTCGAGCCCGTCCGAGGGACCGCGGGCATGCCTCTGCTCGGTCACACCCTGGACTACATCAGGTTCGGCTCCAACTTCACCCGGGCCAGGTACCAACGCTTCGGACCGGTCTGGTGGATGGGCGCCTTCGGCACGAGAATCGTGATGGTGGCGGGCGCGGATGCCACACAGGAGGCGCTGACGACCAAGGCGAAGTCGTTCTCCCAGGACGGGTGGACCTATCTCATCGATGCTTTCTTTCACCGGGGCCTGATGCTGATGAGCTTCGACGAGCACAGGATGCATCGGCGGATCATGCAGGAGGCGTTCACCCGCGACCGGCTCGCCGGCTACGTCGACCAGCTCGGCCCGACGCTGGAGACCAGCATCCGCAGGTGGACAGCGGGCCGGTCCACGCGCATCTACCCACTGTTGAAGGCCCTGACTCTCGACGTCGCAACGGAGGTCTTCATGGCAGGGCGGGGGGGGGGCGAGGACACTGACGCCATCAACGACGCC
>NZ_AJFC01000397.1:0-8070 GCF_000256505.1 Rhodococcus sp. P14
TCGGGGAGGGAGCGAGGACACTGACGCCATCAACGACGCCTTCGTGGCCACCGTGCGCGCAGCCAGCTCGATCATCCGTTTCCCGCTGCCGGGGACTCGGTGGCGCGCCGGAGTCCATGGGCGCACGCTCCTGGAGGACTACTTCACCCGGCATCTGCCGACGGCTCGAAGTGCCCAGGGAGACGACCTCTTTGCGGGGCTGTGCCATGCGCGCACGGCCGACGGTGAGGCGTTCACTGATGAGGACGTCGTCAACCACATGATCTTCTTGATGATGGCGGCCCACGATACCTCGACCATCACCACCACCGCTGCCGCCTACTTCCTCGCCAAGCACCCAGCCTGGCAGGAACGGGCTCGGGCCGAGTCCGACCGACTCGGTGAACGCCGCCCCGACATCGACGACCTGGACTCGATGGCGACTCTCGACCTGGTGATCAAGGAGACGCTGCGCCTCGTGGCGCCCGTGCCGATCGTGATGCGCAAGACGATCGAGAACGTGGAGATTGCCGGACGCCACATCCCGGCGGACACCCTGGTGGCCGTGGCTCCTGCGGTGAACCACTTCGACGAGTCGTGCTGGACCGAGCCCGACACCTTCGACCCCGACCGTTTCAGCGAGCCGCGCCATGAGGACCAGAATCACCGTTTCGGGTGGATCCCCTTCGGCGGAGGAGTGCACAAGTGCATTGGTCTGCACTTCGGCACCCTCGAGGTCAAGGCGATCCTGCACCACATGCTGCGCACTTACACCTGGTCGGTCCCCGACCAGTATGAAGTGAGATGGGACAACACCTCGCTCCCCATTCCTGTCGACGGGTTGCCGATCACCCTGGAGCGCAGATGAATCCGGCACCGGTGGCGTTCTTGGGGGCGACCGACTTCCTCGACATCGAGCACGAGTCCGTCCGGGCATTCACCGCCGCCGCGGTTGGGGATGCGAGCACCGACCGGGACAAGGCCAATCGCCTCTTCACCGCCGTCCGTGACCAGATCTGGTACGACCCCTACACGGTGTCGGACAATCCCGCCCACTATCGAGCCAGCTTCGTCCTCGAGTCCGGGCGCGCCTATTGCGTCCCGAAGGCGGTGCTCTTGACCGCGGTGTGCCGAGCGGCAGGGATTCCGGCGCTGCTGGGTTTCGCTGACGTCCGCAATCACCTGCAGACCGAAGCGCTGCGAGCGCTCATGGGCGGCACAGACCTGTTCGTCTATCACGGCTACAGCCGTCTCTACATCGACGGCCGGTGGTTGAAGGCGACGCCTGCGTTCAACACCGAGTTGTGTGCGCGTTTCGGTGTGCCGCCGGTGGATTTCGACGGTGATCGCGACGCACTCCTGCACGCCTTCACCGCCGACGGAGCCCAGCATATGGAGTACGTCCGCGAGCGCGGCATCTTCGACGATCTGCCTTTGAACGCGATCCTGACCGAGCTTCGGCATACCTATGGACCGTTGATGTTCAAGCGCGCTGACGTGATCGCTGACGCTTTCACCGACACACCCACCAGCCGCACCCAGCCCGACGGGATCTCCGGTGGGTTCCACTCACCCCTGGAGGACCGATGAGCACGGCGACCGCAGCGGACGCCTTGGACGTGTGCAACCCAGCCGATGGCCGGCTGATCGCAACCGTCCCTGTGGATGATCGCGAGACCGTGAACGGTGTCGCGGCTGACCTCCGCTGCGCCCAGGTCGGGTGGGTCGAGGCTGGCCCGCGGCAACGCGCCAGATGGTTGCATCGCTGGCGGGACTGGATCCTGGCTCACACCGACGAGCTCACCGATCTGCTGCAAGCCGAAACGGGCAAGGTGCGCCCAGATGCCCTCGTGGAGACGACCGCGTCGTGCGAATTCATCACCTACTACGCTGACAACGCCGAGAGGTTTCTCGCTGGCGAGCAGGTCAGGTCCTCGAGTCTGTTGAGTCTGCCGAAGCGGCTGTCCAAGACCTACCACCCATATCCGGTTGTCGGGCTCATCACGCCCTGGAACTTCCCGATCACCCTCTTCCTCATGGATGCAGCGCCCGCGTTGGCTGCCGGATGCGCGGTCCTGGCGAAGTCCTCGGAGGAGACGCCACTGACGTGTGCGCGGGTCGTCGAGGGCTGGCACGAGATCGGCGCCCCTCCGGTCTTGGCCCATGTTGTGGGTGCCGGCGAAGCGGGTGCGTCGGTGGTGGACGCCGCTGACTTCGTGCAGTTCACCGGCTCGACAGCCACCGGGCGTGCGGTCGCGATCCGCTGCGCCGAGCACCTGAAGCCGGTGAGCCTGGAGCTGGGCGGTAAGGATCCGGCGATAGTGCTGGAGGACGCCGACCTTGCTCGTGCGGTGGAGGGGATCGCGTGGGGCGGTCTGTTCAACGCAGGGCAGGTCTGCATCTCCGTCGAGCGGGTATACGTGGTAGCTGAGATCTACGACGAGTTCGTGGCCCGGCTGACGCAGAGGGTGCGCTCCCTGGCCCAGGGTGCGGCGACAGGTGACGACGTGGGTGCGATGGTCACTGCGAGGCAGGTCGAGATCGCCGATCGCCACGTCAGCCAGGCGGTGGCGGCGGGTGCGCGGGTCCTGGCCGGCGGAACCCGGAGTGCGGTCGGGAACTACTACGCTCCGACCGTCCTGGTCGGTGTCGACCACACGATGGCTTGCATGACCGAGGAGACCTTCGGCCCCACGATCCCGGTGATGCTGGTCGCGGATGAAGACGAGGCCATCCGTCTGGCCAACGACTCGGCGTACGGCCTGTCTGCGACGGTGTGGACCCGCGACCACGCTCGGGCACAGCGCATTGCGAAACGCCTGGACGCGGGTGCGGTCAACATCAACGACGTCTTCAGCAACCTCTTCGCCACCACACTGCCGCACAGTGGATGGAAGGCATCGGGTATCGGTGCGCGGCTCGGCGGTGCCTACGGGCTGCACAAGTACTGCCGGGTCCAGGCGGTGACCGAGCCGCGGATTCCTGTCCCGGCACGAGAACTCACGTGGTACCCGTACACCTCCCGGCGTGCGGCCATCGCCGAAAGAGTATTGCGCGCGGCAGCCGGCCGCGGCCTGTGGCAACGCCTCGGCCTGAACAAGGAGAACAGCAAGTGACGACGCACATCCCCCACACTGCCGCCAAGACTGTGGCGATCACCGGCGGAGCCCGCGGCATCGGCTACCAGACCGCGAAGGAGCTGATCCGACGAGGCCACCGCGTCGCCATCGGCGACGTCGACGAGGCACGTGCCAAAGAGGCCGCCGTCGAGCTCGGGGTGAAGGTCGTCACCCGCCTCGATGTCACCGATCCCGACTCGTTCCGCGAATTTCTCGACCTGGTCGAGGGGGGCCTCGGCCCCCTCGACGTGCTGATCAACAACGCGGGCATCATGCCCACCGGGCACGCCCACGAGGAAGCCGACGCGGTGACCCGGCGGCAGGTCGAGATCAACGTCCTGGGAGTCATCTTCGGGACCAAACTCGCCCTCCAACGGATGCTGCCGCGGCGTGCCGGGCCCATCATCAACACCGCATCACTGGCCGGTGAGCTCGCCGTACCCGGTCTGGCGACCTATTGCGGCACCAAGTTCGCGGTCATCGGGTTCACTGAGGCAGCACGACAGGAATACCGCAAGTCCGGGGTCCAGCTGTCCACGGTCCGGCCTACGTTCACCAACACCGAGCTCGTCGCTGGGACGGCTGGGGCCAAGGGACTGCGCAACGCCGAGCCCGAGGAGATCGCTCGAGCGACAGCCGATCTGATCGAGAATCCGCGTTCTTTCGTGCGTGTCACCCGCCTCGCCGGCGGCATGGTCGCCGCGATGAAGTTCGTCCCCGGTCGGTTGGCTACCTGGCTCGGATCGGCCCTGGGCACGGACTCGGTGTTCCTCGACGACGTCGACATGAGGATACGCCAGGCCTACCTGGACAGAATCCGGAGCAACTGATCCAGTCTTCGAACCCCGTCGTGCGCCGATCCACCGAAGAGGAACTCCTATGCCCCGCAGAACCCTGATCAAGGACTACCCGCATCGGATGGCGGGGCATTGCGGCTCTGGCGCGATGCGCGATCTTCTGCACTGGCATGGTCTGGGGTGGGATGGACCGCCCGACGAAGGTCTGGTGTTCGCGCTCGGTGGCGCGGTGGGGCTATCCTACCTCCGGTCGAGCGACCTCGTCCCACCGCTGTACCTGGTGGGACGAGGTGCCGACTTCGAAGTCGATCTACCCCGCCGACTCGGCGGACAGGTCCACGTTCTCACGACCGACGATCCTCGCGAGGGATGGTCATGGGTTCTCGACGAGATCGAAGCAGGCAGACCCAGTCTGGTGTGGGGCGACATCGGTGAGTTGCCGTACCTGCGGGTCCAGTTGCGGATGAGTCGCCACGATATCGTCGTGATCGGTCACGACGAGGCCGAGGGGATCGCTTTTGTCGTGGACAATGACCGCGCCGAGGTGCAGGAGGTCCCGCTCGATGCGCTGGCTCGGGCGCGGTCCTCGAAGTCTTTCCCGGAACCGACGCGCCACTGCACCTACCGCATCATCTGGCCGGACGCGCTGCCAGACGTGGCGGAAGTAGCGGCAGAGGCATTTCGCCAGTCCGCGGCCAGTATGCGCCGCCCGTCGCAGCCCGGGATCGTCGATCTCACGACAGCGGCGGCCGGGGCCGAGGGCCTAGCTGCGGTCGTACAGCTGGCGGCCGACGTTCGGACCTGGGCCGATCTTCCGATAGACGACCTCGAGATCCTCCTGTTCAGCCTGAGCGCTTTTATCGAGAAGGCAGGTACCGGCGGCGGGCTGTTCCGCCGATTGCTCGCCGATGGCTGCGCGGATGTCGCACGCCTGACCGGCGACTTCGCCACCGCTCAACTCGCCGTCTCCGCCAGCCGTTGTGCGCAGGCATGGACCGAGACTGCACGTGCCGGTATCCGGCGCGACGTTGATGTGCGAGCGCGCGCGGCCGGGATGTCTTTGGCGGCTAGCCGGCTGCCAGAGCTGGAGTTGGACCTGGTCGAGTCCCTGGAGTCTGCTTCAAGCTCGCTTATGGCTGCAGATCGCTGACAGCCCCACTTTTCCCCGGACGCTCGGTCTCCGGATCGCTGTGTTCGAAGGCAACTCTCTCAACAAGGAATGCTATGCAGAGCACGATGATGAACGTCCCGTTGACAACTGCGGCGATTCTGCGCCACGGCTCGAGTGTGCATGGCTCGGCAACCGTGCGGACCTTGCAGCCCGACGGGAGCGTGAAGGTCGCCTCGTTCGCCGAGATCGGACGGCGGTCCGCCCAGTTGGCCAACGCGTTGCGCGGTTGCGGGATCACAGGCGATGAGCGCGTCGCAACCTTTATGTGGAACAACCAGGAACATGTGGAAGCCTACTGTGCGGTGCCCTCGATGGGCGCGGTACTGCACACTCTCAATCTACGCCTCGCCTCAGATCAACTCGTCTACATAGGCAACCACGCCGAGGACCGGGTCGTGATTCTCGACGGAAGCCTGGTCCCGCTGCTGGCCCCCGTGCTGCCGCACATCACCAGTGTGCACACCGTCGTCGTGACCGGGGGGGTGGACCTCACCCCGCTGCACCGTGACGGGCTCACAGTCGTGGGTTACGAGGAGTTCATCTCCGCTCAGCCCGAGACGTTCGACTGGCCTGACCTCGATGAGCAGTCAGCAGCCGCCATGTGTTACACCTCCGGTACCACCGGGACCCCCAAAGGCGTCGCCTACAGCCACCGGTCGACCTACCTGCATTCGATGGCGGCCTGCGCCGCCGACGGACTGCGAGTCGGCTGCGATGACCGGATCCTCGCTATTGTGCCGATGTTCCATGCCAACGCCTGGGGACTGGTCTATGCCGCCCTCATGGCAGGTGCCGACCTTCTCATGCCTGACCGGTTCCTGCAGGCCGAGCCGCTGGTACGGCTCATCGATGCCCAGAAGCCAACCGTCGCAGGCGCGGTCCCGACGATCTGGAACGACGTGCTGAACTTCGTGGAGGCCAACCCCAGCTACGACATCTCCTCTCTCGGCCTGGTTGCCTGCGGTGGCTCCGCCGTGCCCGTTCACCTGATGGAGATCTTCGAGGAGAAGTACGGCGTACAGGTTGTCCAGGCGTGGGGAATGACCGAGACCTCGCCGCTGGCCACCGTCGCGCGTCCGCCGGCATCGCTCGACACGCAGGAGCGGTGGCGCCTGCGAGCCACTCAAGGCCGTCCGGTTCCAGGTGTGGAATTGAGGATCGTCGGCGACGCGGGCAATGAGCTCCCGCACGACGGCGAAGCCGTCGGCGAGCTGCAGGTGCGCGGACCTTGGATCACCGGCTCGTACATCGGCGAAGAGGATGACGGGGAGAAGTTTCAGGACGGTTGGTTGCGCACCGGCGACGTCGGTCGGATCGATGAACGCAGTTTCGTCACGCTGACCGACCGCACAAAGGACGTGATCAAGTCTGGCGGGGAGTGGATCTCCTCGGTCGAGCTCGAACTGCTGCTCGCCGGACACCCCGATGTGCTCGAGGCATCTGTGATCGGGGTGCCGGACGAGAAGTGGCAGGAACGTCCCCTCGCGGTGATCGTCGTACGTGACGGGCGCGAGCCCACACCTGCCCATCTGCGTGACTTCCTCGTTGGCAAGGTCGCCAAATGGTGGCTGCCCGAGCGTTGGTGCTTCGTCTCCGAGGTGCCCAAGACCTCGGTCGGCAAGTTCGACAAGAAGCGCCTGCGCTCCCTGCATGCCGAAGGAGAGCTTGCCGTCGTCGAAATCTAGGAATCCTCTCTAGATCATCGAGCACGGGTCCCTGCTCACATCGTGGGGTTAGGATCCGCGGCGGACAGTCCGACTTCGAGTACCTTGCCCGGCCTTAGTGGTCACGCCTCTCTTCAGTCACGCCGCGAACGCAGACCGGGTGGTGCGACATACCCCACGCTGAGTCAGCCGAGAACCTCGCAGGCCAAACCTCGACTGCCGCGCGATCACGGCCACTTGGCGGCCCTGGATACTTCCTGCTGGTACCTGCGAAAATTCCCACCTGCAGTGCTGGCGGCGGTCCGGTTCGACCATCGCAAGGTGTGGGCGATGTGCCGTTGCGACGGGCACCCGGTGTCGCAGGCGACCGTGCTGCGGTGCCTGCGAGACGAGGGTCTGCTGCCGCCAGCCGCAAGGCTGCGTTCGCCGCCGAGCCCACCGGCCCGAATCAGGTGTAGCGTTTGGACTTCAGTGAGTTCGAGACCACCGCTGGCGGGACGTGGCGTATCGCGGATTGCCGGGACTACTGGAGCAAATACGAGCATCCCTGGCATGTGTCGCCGACGGCGAACCAGCACGAACGCGATCACCGCGATCGAGCGCGCTTTGGCCGACTACGAGCAGTCGTACGACCACCCGCTGGCCGAAACGTGCCCACGCGAGCCCGGCCGTGGTCTCGAGCCCGCGGCGACGATCGTGACCTACAACGGCGGCCCGTTCCGGTCGTTCCGCTTCGAGGCGTTCGTCACCGCACACCCCGAACTGCGCCACGTCGGTACCCGAGTCAGGTCGCCGGGCCAGAACGGCTCGCGCGAACGCGGTTTCGGGTCGCTGAAGTACGAGCGACTGTTCCTCGAGGAGATCGATGACGTCTTGGCCGTGGTGAAGCACGCTGACGCCTACCGGGTCGAGCACAACACCGTCCGGCCGCACGAAGCCATCGCTTGGAACCGGCCGATCCAGATCCACCCTGGCCTGGTCGGCCCTCGGATCCCCAACTTTCCCCGAGACCGAAAACCTGCCAACTACTTGACACGGGACACGACGACGCAGCAGCGGCCTCGTCCAGGAGTGTTCGATCAACGGCTCTGGTATCCCTCACACCCGAATTGAGCCAGAGCCGTTGACCCGACCTCCGTACGTGCGGGCTTTTGTCGGTTTTACTTGCGGGTGTTGTGGTTGTGGTGGGCGGTGAGGAAATCGTCGACCAGGCGTGCGCAGTCGTGGTGGTCGATGCTGTGCAGCCCGGTGAGGCGAGCGAAGACGATCGGGCCCAGCAGCTGGATGATGACGAAGGTGGTGTCGAGGTCGCCGAGGTGGGCGCGGGCCTCAGGGCTGGT
>NZ_AJFC01000398.1:0-14673 GCF_000256505.1 Rhodococcus sp. P14
GCGGAGCGCAGCGGAGCTCGATTCGGTGTCTCGAGATTCGTGGCCAAATCTCCTCTGGGATGGCCACTCGATGGCCAATTGGGTGAGATTGTCTCGGCGTGGCCGTGTGGTGGGGCCGCGTAGCGCGGTGGATGATCTTCCGAGGCTGGGGAGATGCTGCGTTGCGCCTCGTGTCGAGGCAGTAGTCGATACTTCCCGTATGGATGTCGATGCCGAGCCGACGAGTTGGCCGGACGATCCCGTTGATCAATTCGCCGCAGTCGTCGAGTTGCTGGTCCGCGGCGAGAACGACCGTGCGCGGGCGGCGGTTCCAGCGTTGGATCTCGAGGAGATCGAAGCGGTCCGCAGGAAGCGATCAGCCGAGGTCGCGGCATGTCGGGTAGTGGTGCCGACGCGCACGGCGCCGGCGATCAAGCGGCGGACAATGGAACGGGAAAAGCTCGCGGTGTTTGCGCGTGATCGGTGGACGTGTCGGTTTTGCGGATCCCGCACCCTCGATCTCCGGGTGCTGAAGCTTGTTTCGCGCGCCTTCCCAGCGGAATTTCCGTATCACTCGAAGTGGAAGTTCGATCATTCGCACCTGATCTACTGGACCCACTCCAGCAGCCTCGAGCACGTCGTCCCGATCGCCCGCGGTGGCGCCGACGAGTCCAGCAACTTCGTTACCACGTGCTACGCGTGCAACGATGCCCGCAGCCATTACCTCCTCGATGAACTCGGCTGGGCACTTCGCGAGCCCGCATCCTCCACCTGGCGTGGACTCACCGAGTACCTACCCGCCCTGAAGGCCGCAGTGACTGCGAAGCCCTCCCTCCCCTCTGACGATCGGTGACCGGACAGCAGCGGATTCCTTGCCGTTCGCGCTTGACCTTCGAGTCGACTCGAAGGTTTACCGTCGTCTCGTGAGCACTTATCGGATCTCGCAGCTGGCGGAAATCTCCGAGGTTCCGGCCACGACGTTGCGGTTCTACGAGACCGCCGGCCTGTTGTCCGCCGAGCGGACCGCATCGGGTTACCGGGTCTACGGCGACGAGGCGGTGGAACGGTTGGCGTTCATCTCCTCGGCCAAGCACCTCGGCCTGCCGCTGGAGGAGATCCGGGATCTGCTCGAGGTCTGGGAGCAGGGAGTCTGTGCCTCGGTGCGTCAGCGGATGCTTCCGCTGGTCACCGATCGGATCACCGACGCCGACAACAGAATTGCGGAACTGACGGCATTCTCGGCGTACCTGGCCGGTGTCCGCGCCGACCTGTCGGAGCCGGCACCGGACGGGGCCTGCGGGCCGGACTGCGGCTGCCTCACCGCCGCATCCGCATCCACCACCGCGGCGCCGGTATCGGCGCCGGTATCACCGACACTCGAACGCCGGCCCGAGCCGACACCGGATCGCTCCTGGCGGGACGCCCCGGTGGCCTGCACCCTCAGCGGCGACGAATACGACGAGCGGGCCCGGCAATGGCGGCATGTGCTGGCCTCGGCCACCGGCCGCGAGGAGATCGACGGCGGGATGCGTGTGCGGTTCCCGTCCGGCCCCGACCTGGTCGCCGAGGTGGCGCGCCTGGCCGCCGCCGAACAGGGCTGCTGCGCCTTCTTCGACTTCACCCTGCACCTGACTCCCGACGCGCTCGCACTGACTGTGCGCGCCCCCGAGACCGCCCACGCCCTACTGACCGAACTGTTCGGAGCGAACGCATGACCTCACCCCAGCGTCCAGGATCTGCCCGGTGGCAGGCGATGGGGATGGGCGCCGCGGTCGGCGCCTGCGCGGGGTGCTGCGCAGGACCGGTACTCACCGTCCTCGGGGGCCTCGCTGTTCTGGGCGTGGTGGGTGCGGTGTGGATCCCCGTACTGATCGTCGCCGCGCTCGTCGCCGCGCCGCCACCTCCTGCGCGGGGACGACGACGGTGGACCTTCGGAGGCCCTCGGTGGGCGGCGGCGCAGGTGCGCGCACCATTTCCGAACCACGATGACCCGCCGGGCACCCGGTGGGCGAGAATTCAGTGCGCCCACGCAGACCGGTCGGCGCGGGGCACACGATCGGGGAGTCGGATAAGTGGCGCAGCCGCAGGGCGTTGTCGAACGCATGGAACACCACCAGGTGGCGATCTACCTCGCGGCGATGGTCGCGGGCGCGGGGCTCGGCTGGGCCGTCCCGGCAGCAGGCCCGGGCCTCGAGCACGCGATCAACCCGGTACTCGGTGCCCTTCTGTACGTGACATTCCTGCAGGTCCCCGCCGCCGAACTGGTGCGGTCGCTGCGCGATGCCCGGTTCCTGTCGGCCACGATGGTCGTGAATTTCGTGGTGGTGCCACTCGTGGTGGCGGCCATGTTCACGTTCCTGCCCGCCGATCAGGCCGTGCGGGTCGGGGTGTTGCTGGTGTTGCTGTGCCCGTGTGTGGACTACGTGATCGTCTTCAGCGGCCTCGCCGGCGGCAGCAGCCGACGGCTCCTGGCCGCGACCCCCCTGTTGCTGATCACCCAGATGATCTTGTTGCCGCTGTTCCTGGTCCTCTTCATGGGTTCGGACTTGTCCGACATCGTCGAGACCGGCCCATTCGTGGAAGCGTTCGTGGTGCTGATCGTCATCCCCCTGACGCTGGCGTGGGCGACACAGTTCTGGTCCGGTCGGGCAGCGGTAGGCCGGAAGGTGTCCGCCGCGGCGACGTCGCTCATGGTGCCGTTGATGGCGGCCACCCTCCTGGTCGTGGTCGCCTCCCAGATACCGAAGCTGGACGGCAACTTCGCCGACGTGGTCGCGGTGGTGCCGTTCTACGCGGCGTTCCTCGTGGTGATGGCGTTCGCCGGATGGGCGATCGCCCGGCTGTTCCGCCTGGATGTCCCGTCGGGGCGGGCCGTGGTGTTCACCGGTGCCACCCGCAACTCCCTGGTCGTGCTGCCGCTGGCCTTGGCCCTGCCCGACCCGCTCGCGGTTGCTGCGGTCGTAGTGGTCACCCAAACGCTCGTCGAAGTCGTCGGGATGGTCATCTACGTGCGCATGGTCCCGCGCCTCGTCCGGGACGACCGCACCGCCGTGTCCGCCTGACTCGCTGTCAATTGTCCCTGGCACTCGGCCGCAACAGATCCCGGTGAGGCAACCATGACCGGCACGTTCCGAAAGCCGGTCCGTGACCGGAACTCGCTGAGCTGGCCCTTCCCGTTTGCCCGTCCAGGTGATGATTCTGCTTTCGGGGCCTCAATCGAGGCACTCCGAACGCTCGGGAGCGCGCTGCCTGCAAACTCCGCACAAACGCCCCGGAACCATAGGACACGGCCAGCTGGCGGGAGCGAAACTGTCCTCTGAAGAAATGCCACCACGTTGAGACAGGTCGCGGTGGCCATACCGTGAGACCCAAGATGAACGCGCAGATCGCAGCGTCTCGAAATCTCATCGGCAGCGAGACCCTACATCGATTCGGCGTGCGCCGCAGGCGCACCACCGGCCGCGCCCGAGGTCGACGACACCCCTGTCGGCGGAGCGTGCCGGTGCGCGCAGCGGGATCGCGGTCGCAGCTGCCCCGTGCGCACCCGCCCGGCCGCCCCCGTAGTCCCTCCGGCGTGGGGGCGGGCAGTGGTCGTGCCGGCGGCGCAGCCGGCCGACCCTCTCCCCTGCGCTGTGCCGGTGCCGCTGGGGTGTGCCGACCGGTGACGGCCCGGCGGCAGGTCTCGTTCACCCGGGCGGGGCGGCCTCAGCCGACGGAGGCCGGACTGCACGACCGGGCACCCTCTGAGGACATGTGCAGCGGGGCTGGGGATCCCGGGATCCGGTGGGGGCGCGCACGACCGGGAGGCCTCCGCCCTCCCGCGTTATAGGGGTCCCGGTAGTAATGGCGCAAAAAACAACGAGGTTCGCGTAGCGCCTGGTCGGCGGTGATTTCTCGGTTCGGGCTGCGGGCCGGGGTGGTTGGTGCTTGGCTTGGCTGCCGATGAGGTTGGTCGGCGTGTTGGAGGCTGGGGTTCGTGGCGACGCGGGTATTCGCGGACGAGGAGTTGCAGCGCCTGCGGGAGTTCCCGGAGATCAGTCGTGAGGAGTTGTTCCGGTACTTCACGCTGACCCCGGCGGATCTGGCGTTCGTTGCTCCGCAGGGCAGGGGCCCTGCGGTCCGTCTGGGCCTGGCGGTGGCGTTGTGCACCTTGCCGTGGCTGGGGTTCGTGCCGGACAAGGTGTCGTCGGCGCCGCCGGTGGCGGTGGCCCGGTTGGCGGATCAGCTGAATGTCGATGCGGTGCAGCTTCGTTCGTATGGCAAGCGGGCGCAGACGCGGACCGAGCATGTGCGGCTGGTGGCCCAGTATCTGGGGTGGCGGCCTGCCGGGTCGATGGAGTTGAAGGAGCTGGATGAGTTCCTTCTGGCGCGGCCGATGGAGCACGATTCGCCGACGCTGTTGTTCCGGCTGGCGTGTGAGTACCTGATCTCGGCGCGGGTGATCCGGCCGGGCCCGGACACGGTGGTCCGCCGGGTCGCGCATGCTCGCACGCAGGCGCAGCGGGAGACCTATGACCGGTTGGCGCGCGAGTTCACGCCGCAGCGGTGTAAGGAACTGGATGCGTTGCTGGTCGCCGACCCGTCTATCGGGATGTCGCGGTTGCGGTGGTTGTCGACCGGCCCGGTGGAGGCGTCGGCGACCGCGGTGAAGGCCGAGGTCGAGAAGCTGGTGTTCCTGCGCAACCTGGGCGCGGATGAGCTGGACATGTCGGTGCTGCCGGCGGAGCGGCGGCGGTTCCTGGCGACGGTGGGCCGACGCTTGACGGGCCAAGCCCTCGAACGCCGGGATCCGCAACGCCGCTACCCGATCCTGCTCACGGTGTTGGCTCAGTCGGCCACCGATGTGCTCGACGAGGTGGTGCAGCTGTTCGATCAGGCGATCTCGGCCAGGTTGAGCAAAGCCGAACGCCGGATGCGCGACGAGCTCGCCGAGCGCGGTAAGGCCGGAGAGGATCGGCAGGGGTTGCTCGACGACCTGCTGGCCATCATCACCGACACGCAGATCCCTGACGAGGAGATCGGCGGCCTGATCCGGGGCGATCGGATCGGATGGGAGCGGTTGCGGGCCGCGGTCGCGCAGGCCAAACCTCGGCTGCCGCGCGATCACGGGCACCTGGCCGCTCTGGACAGCTCGTACTCCTATCTGCGGCAGTTCACCCCGCAGGTGCTGTCGACAGTCCGGTTCGCCGGCGGCACCGCGGCGATCGAGCTGCTGATCGGGGTGCACATGCTGCGGGAGCTGAATGCGACCGGTACCCGCAAGGTGCCCGACGACGCGCCGACGGGGTTCGTGCCGACGAAGTGGCGCGGCTACCTCGACGAGGCCCGCAAAGCCGGCAACACCACCGCCTATCGGCACTACTGGGAGCTGTGCGTGCTGCTGGGGCTGCGGGACGGGTTGCGCAGCGGCGACGTGTTCGTGCCGGGGTCGCGCCGCTACGCCGACCCGGCCGCGTACCTGCTGACCCCGCAGGCGTGGGAGCCGCAGCGTGACGAGTTCTGCCGCCTGGTCGGCAAGTCCGCTGATCCGGCCCGCGCCCTGGCGACCGCCACCGACGAGCTGCACGACGCTATGAGCGAGTTGGAGAAGGTGCTCGCCGACGGCGACGGCCCGGTCCGTCTCGATGAGGCCGGTGACCTGGTGGTCTCGCCGCTGTCGGCAGAAGACGTTCCGGCCGAAGCGGTGGCGTTGAAGCAGGAGTTGACGGAGATGCTGCCGTTCGCGCCGATCGTGTCGCTGTTGATCGAGCTGGACAAACGCACCGGCTACCTGGACTGCTTCACCCACGCCGGCGGTAAGCAGTCCCGCACCCCGGAGTTGAAGCGCAACCTCATCGCGGTGCTGCTGGCCTACTCCACCAACCTGGGTCTCACCCGTATGGCGGAGGCCTCCGGCATCTCCTACGACATCCTGGCCTGGACTTCGGAGTGGTATGTGCGGGAGGAGACGCTGCGGGCGGCGAACCTGACGATCATCGACTACCACCAACGCCTGCCGCTGACCCCGATCTTCGGGGCCGGCACCCTGTCCTCCAGTGATGGGCAGCGGTTCCCGACCCGTGGCAAATCGGTCACTGCCAGAGCGTTGAGCCGCTATTTCGCGAACGAAGGACTGAGCACGTATACCCATGTCACCGATCAGCACGCCACCTACGGCACGAAGGTCATCGTCGCGACGAGACGTGAAGCTCACTACGTGCTGGACGAAATCCTCGGCAATGCAACGGATCTGCCGATCACCGAGCATGCGACCGACACGCACGGCGTCACCCTGGTGAACTTCGGGCTGTTCGACCTGCTCGGGTTGCAGCTCTCGCCCCGCATCCGGGACCTGGGCCGGATCACCCTGTACCGGGCGGCGCCGCGAGCCCAGGTCGAGTCCGCGTTCCCGCACGCGGGCCCGCTTTTGACCCGGCGGTGCAATCTCGATCTGATCGCCGAGCACTACGACGACCTGCTCCGGCTGGCCGGGTCGCTGAAGTTCGGGCACGCCACCGCGTCGCTGCTGGTCGGCAAGCTGTCGGCGTCGGGCCGGCAGAACGCCCTCGCGGCGGCGCTCAAGGAGTACGGGGCGCTGCGGCGCACGATCTACGCCGCCCGGTATCTGTCCGACCCGGGCTATCGACGCAAGATCTCCCGCCAGCTCAACAAGGGCGAATCCCTGCACGCGCTCCGCCGCGACCTGCTCTACGCGCATGAAGGAACCGTGCGCGCGAGGCACCTGGAGGGACAGACCGAACAGGCATGGTGCCTCACGTTGGCGACCAACGCCGTCATCGCCTGGACCACGGAGTATTACGGTCTGGCGACCGAACAGATGCGGCGGGCCGGGCGGCGCATCGATGACGAGGTGCTGGCGCACATTTCTCCGGCGCACAGCGAGAACATCAACTTCTTCGGCGCCATCGAGGTCGACATCGACGCCGAACTGGCCCAGCTCGGCCCCACCGGGTACCGGCCGCTGCGGGTCCGCGACACCCTCTTCTGACCGCCGGCTACCACCTTCCGGGAGAGGGTGCTGGGGCGTAGCTGGGCACATCGGTGGCCTGGGTTGGGTCAGCGACAGCGTGGTGGTTCGGTGGCGGTGAGGACGCGGTCGCTGATCGGGCGCAGCTGGGCGTAGGCGTCGGCGACGGGCAGCACGAGCCCGGTGGGGTGCCGGCTCTGCCAGTCGGCGGCCGCCACGGCGGTGGCGAAGTAGCGGCCGGGGTTGCAGGTGGTGGCGCGGACCCGGGTCGGGTCGAGTTCGTCGGGGCCGGGTACAGAGATGACCGCGGTGGCCGGGTCGAGGCCGCTGACCCCGGAGGCCGGGTCAACGGACAGTCGGATGGTGGTTCCGGTTGCGGCGCAGGTGGATTCGACGGTGGCGGGGCGACCGATGATGGCGGGGAACAGCAGGGTGTCGGCGGCGCACCAGGTGTAGAGCTGGTGGCCGTCGACGGTGAACCGGTGCGGGGTGGGATTGAGGGTCAGGCCCCAGCCGAGGATGCGGTGCCGGTCGTCGTATTCGATGTCCGCGGCGGCGGGCGCGTTCTCGACGTCGGCGACGCTGGCGCCGGCGGCGGTAGCGAGCTGTTCGATGGTGATCGGTTCACCGGCCGCGAGCAGCCGCATCGCGGTGCCCATCAGGTTCGTTCCCGTATTGGCGGTGGAGTCGAACAGTGTGTCGACGATGGTGGTGGCGAACGGGTTGGTCGTCATCGCTGGTGTCCCCTCGGAGCGTGTAGTCACGGGTGTGGGATCGAGTGTCGGGCTTGCCACCGCAGGGAAGGTCAAGCGCCGCAGCCGCATGTCCTCGGATCCGGCACCCACGGCGGGGCGGCGGCTCGGTCGTGGCTGGTCGCCCGGGTCAACGCGTCGTGGTGGTGGTGTTCGAACTCGTCGATGCGGCGGCGCTGCTCGTCGAGGTCGCGGATGCGGTCCTCGATCCGGGTCCGGGAGCGGGCCAGTAGTTCGGCCAGCTGCGGTCCGACCGGCCGGGCGCTGTCGTCGCAGGTGGCGGCGAGCTGACGGATTTCGGCCTCCGTGAGGCCGAGGCCGCGCAGGGTGGCGATGACCTCGACGCACCACAGCGCGTGTTCGTCGAAGAGCCGGTATCCGGCCCGGCTGCGGCCGAGGCTGTAGATCAGGCCCAGGTCGTGGTGGCGGCGTAGTACTTTCGCCGGCACTCCGGTGCGGCGGGCCAGGTCTCCGATGGTCATCACCGGTGTGTTCATGACGGCTCGATCCGGTCCTCAGCCCGCGCAGCAGGACAGCTTGGCGACATCGGCGGTGAAGGTTTGGGCGGTGAGTTTCAGCGCTTCGGCCATGGTCAGATACGGCGCCCAGGTGCGGGCGAGCTGGTCGACGGTCATGCCCGCGGTGATCGCGTACCCGGCGGCGGTGATCAGATCCCCGGCACCCTCGGCGACGGCGTGCACGCCTAGCACCCGCCC
The DNA here is from genome assembly GCF_000256505.1 of Rhodococcus sp. P14. NCBI lineage: Bacteria > Bacillati > Actinomycetota > Actinomycetes > Mycobacteriales > Nocardiaceae > Rhodococcus > Rhodococcus sp. P14. Next base: position 8,415 of record NZ_AJFC01000398.1, read on the forward strand.
GGTCCCGGCCTCGGCGACGAGTTTGACCACACCACGGGTGTCCCGGTTGACCAGGGCACGCGGCACGTTCGCACCGGTGAGCAGCCGCGACTCGGTCCGTAATCCGGCTGCGGCGGCTTGGCTGTCGGTGTGGCCGACCGCGGCGATGGCCGGGCTGGTGAATGTCACCCGCGGCAGCGCCGTGTAGTCCAGGGTGCGGCCGGCGTGCCCGAGGGCGTTGCCGGCGGCGAGTGTGCCCTGCGCCGCCGCGACGTACACGAATTGGGGGCCGCCGGCCACGTCGCCCGCGGCCCAGATCCGCGGGTTGCTGCTGCGCTGGTGGGCGTCGACGACGACGGCGCCGCGGTCGTCGGTGCGTACCCCGACCGCCGCCAGATTCAATCCGGGGGTGTCGGGGCGGCGGCCGGTGGCGATGAGCAGCTGGGCGGCCCGCAGTTCGGTGGTGGCCCCGTCGGCGGTGCGGACGGTGACGAGTTTCTCGCCGCCCTCGGCCAGTGCCTTGTCGAGGGTGGCGCCGGTGAGCACGGTGATGGCTTCGTCGGCGAACACCTGCGCGATGGCCCGGGAGATCTCGGGTTCCTCGAACGGCGCCAGCCGATCCAGGGCCTCGATCACCGTGACCCGGGTGCCGAGCCGGGCGAACAACTGTGCCTGTTCGAGACCGATGGCGTTGCCGCCCACCACGATCAGCGACCCCGGCAGGACGTCGAGCTCCATCGCGGTGGTCGAGGTCAGATACCCCGCCTCGGCGAGCCCGTCGGTCGGCGGCGCCCACGGCGCGGCGCCGGTCGCGATCAGGTACTGATCGGCGTCGATCACCCGCGGGCCATCGGCCCCCTGCTCGACCCGCAGCACCGGTGCGTCGGTGGTACCGGTGAAGACGGCGGTTCCCGAGACGATCTCCCAGCCGTAGTCGGCGGCCAGGTCGAGGTACTTCTCGCCGCGAAGCCGGTCGACCAGCGCGTTCTTGCCCGCGATCAGCTCGGCGAAGTCCACCGGTGCCCCGGTCGCCGCCAGCCCCGGGAACCGGTCGGCGCTCGCCGCGGTGTGCCGGGCCTCCGCGGCGGCCAGCAGCGCCTTCGACGGCACGCAGCCCACGTTCACGCAGGTGCCGCCGATCGCGGCGCGCTCGACCATCACCACCCGTTTGCCGAGGTTGACCGCGGCGATGGCGGCGGCGAACGCCGCCGAACCGGAACCGATGATCGCCAGATCGGCGCGCGGGGATGTCGTGGTCACGGCGGGTTCTCCTTGCTGGGGGACTCCGGTCACGGAACAGGTTGCTATTCGCGTTGACGAATATCTCCGGACATCATACTATGCGCTTATCCGAATAGTTCAACTTTCTTCTTGTGGAGGCGATCCCCTTGCCCCGGTCCACGACCGCCGCCGTCACCGCGCCCGGTGGCGAGACGGCCTGCACGCACCTGGATGCGACGGCGAAGTTCTTTCGCGCGCTGTCGGATCCGACGCGGTTGAAGCTGCTGGAGTTCATCTTGGCCGCCGAGCGCACCTCCGCGGAGTGTGTCGAGCATGCCGGGATCTCCCAGCCGCGGGTGTCGGTGCACCTGTCCTGCCTGGCCGACTGCGGTTATGTGACCGCGCGCCGTGACGGCAAGAAGCTGCGCTACTCCGTCGGCGACCCACGCGTCGCGGACCTGGTGATGCTGGCCCGCTCCCTCGCCGCCGACAACGCCGCCGCGCTGACCTGCTGCACCCGCATCGACACCGCTCGTGTGAACGGAGCAGGACATTGATGAACGTACGCAACAACTCCACGGGGATCGGCGGCCCGCTCGCGGTGGTGGGTGCCGCCGTGGCCATGATCGTGTGCTGCGCCGGACCGGCCTTGATCGCGGCCGGTGCGCTCACCGCCCTCGGCGGTGCGCTGCGCAGTTGGGGACCGATCGTGGCCGCCGCGGTGATGGTCCTCGCCGCCGTCGGCTACACCGCGCGCCGTCGTAAGCCGCCGCAGCGAGGGACAGTCCGCGGACTGCTGGGCACCCGCCGATCGCATCAGCCCAACGCGTCGACCGATCGGAGTTCCCAGCCGTGACCACGCCGATCACCCGACGCACGGTGAGCGCGGCGCTCGCCGCCCTGGCGGTCACGGTGCTGGCTGCCTGCGGCACCGACACCGCCTCGCCCCGCGCCGCCACCGACCCCGTCACGGTCACCGCGCTGTCCGGGGCGCCGGTGACCGTGCCCAGCGGCAAGCCGACGGCGATGTTCTTCTTTTCGGTCGGCTGCGGTGAATGCGTGGGCGGCGCGAAGTCGCTGTCGCAGGCTGCGCGACAACTCGGTGACACCGCCGCTTTCGTCCTGGTCGACATGGATCCGGCCGAACCTGCCCAGGTCGTCACCGACTTCCAGCAGCAAACCGGGACCGACACCGTGCCCGCGGTCATCGACACCGATGCGACCCTGACCAAGCGGTACTCCGTGGCCGCCCTGTCGACCCTGCTCGTCGTCGACCCCGGCGGTGCGGTCGCCTACCGGGCCGCCGACCCGTCCGCCGATCAGATCACCGCCGCGCTGGCGAAGGCCGGGGACCGGTGAACGGGCTGCTGGCCTTGGCGTTCACCGCGGGCATGCTCGCCCCGGTCAATCCGTGCGGTTTCGCGCTGCTGCCGGCCTGGATCACCCACACCCTCGGCGACACCGCCACCGAACCGCTCGGGGTACGCACGGCGCGGGCGCTGCGAACCGGCGTCGCTTTTACCCTCGGGTTCGCGGGCACCCTGGCCGTGGCGGGGCTGGCCATCAGCGCCGGTGCCCGCGCGCTGATCAGCGCCGCGCCGTGGCTCGGTCTGGTCGTCGGTGTCGCCCTGGTATTGCTCGGTGTCGTCATGTTCACCGGCCGCGTGCTCGGTCTGCGACTGCCCACCCGAGCGCTGCGCCCGGCCACCGGGCCGGGCGGCACAACCGGGATCGTCCTCGCCGGGATCGGCTACGCCGCGGCGTCGCTGTCGTGCACGTTCGGGGTGCTGCTGGCCGTCATCGCCCAGGCCCAGGCCACCGCGGGCTGGGGTGCGCTGCTCGCGGTGTTCGTCGCCTACACCCTCGGCGCCGCGACGATCCTGCTGCTGGTCAGCCTCGCCGCCGCGGCCGCCGGTACCGCGCTCACCCACCATCTCGCCGCCCTCGCCCGGCACGGCACCCGCATCACCGCGACCGTGCTCATCCTCACCGGCGCCTACCTGGCCTGGTACTGGCTGCCCGCCGTCACCGGCGACACCACCGGCACCAACGGATTCGCGGCCCTGTCCACCACCGCCAGCACCTGGCTGCAGAACCACACACCACTGATGGCGACGATCGCGGCACTGACCGTGCTCACCGCCGCCGTCACCGTCCTCGCTCACCGCATGATCCGGCGCCGCGTTACCGATGCCGCACCCGTCGACTGCTGCACCCCGACGACCGTCATCGAGGAAGGGCGCCCGCAATGACCGAACGCTACGACACCCTCGTGCTCGGCGGCGGAATGTCCGGGCTGCCACTGGCGCTGCGCGCCGCCCGCCACGGCCGGGTCGCCTTCGTCGAGAAGGAACTGCTCGGCGGGACCTGCCTGAACCGGGGCTGCATCCCCACCAAGACGATGATCGCCTCCGCCGCCGTCGCCCATCAGGCCCGCCGCGCCGCCGAGTTCGGCGTCCGCGTCGGCGGTCCGGTCACCGTCGACCTGGCCGCCGTGGTGGAGCGTAAGAACACCCTCGTCGATTCCATCCGGGCCGGATCGTATCGGGCCGTCGAAAAATCCGCCGACCTCGACTTCTACCACGCCGCAGGACAATTCACCGGTAACCGGCGCCTCACCGTCGACGGCACCACCCTGACCGCGGACCGGATCATCCTCGCGACCGGCACCCGCACCACCCTCCCGGCCATCGACGGCTTGGATGCCGTGCCCTACTACACCTCCCGCACGCTGCTCGACCTCACCGAACTACCCGCCCACCTGCTCGTCGTCGGCGGCGGCTACGTCGGCTGCGAATTCGCGCAGATGTTCCGGCGATTCGGCGCCGAGGTCACCATCGTCCAGCGCGCCGACCGGCTGCTGCCCGGGGAAGACCCCGACATCAGCGCCGCCGTCGCCGACGGCATGACTGCCGACGGCATCACTGTCGCGACCGCCACCACCTGTACTCACGCCGCCGGGACGGCCGGCAACATCCGGATCGGCTGCACCGGCACCGAGACCGCCGAGATCACCGGCAGCCACCTGCTGCTCGCCACCGGGCGCACCCCCAACACCGACGCCCTGGGCCTGGAACACCTCGACCTGCAACCCGACCCGCACGGCTTCCTCACCGTCGGCGACACCCTGAACACCTCCGCCGACAACGTGTGGGCGATCGGCGACCTGCGGGGCGGGCCGATGTTCACCCACACCGCCCGCGACGACGCCGACATCGTCTACCGCACCGTCTACCGCGACCAGGACCGCACCACCACCGGACGTGTCGTGCCGCACGCGGTGTTCACCGACCCCGAAGTCGGAGCCGTCGGCCTGACCGAACCCGCCGCCCGCGCAGCCGGCTACGACGTGATCATCGGCCGCCAGAACTTCACCGGCGTTGCCAAAGCACGCGCCATCGGCAACACCCGCGGCCTGGTCAAATTCGTCGCCGACGCCGCCACCGACCGGATCCTCGGCTGCCACATCGCCGGACCCGACGGCGGCGACCTCGTCCACGAAGCCGTCATCGCCATGACCTGCGGCGCCACCTACGGCCAACTCGCCGCCGCCATCCACATCCACCCCACCCTCGCCGAAGCCGTCAACGCCGCCGCCGGCGGCGTCCACCGACCCGCCGCCGACTGATCCCACAGATAACACCCTGTTATCTGTGGCACCATGAAACCCGGCCTGCGACGACTCCGCTCCGGCGGTGCGCGAAGCGGCCCTGTTATCTGTGGCAAGCAGGCCAGGGAGGTCACAATGTTGTCGTCCGGGATCACCGTCCGCGCCGCCGGCGACGGCTTCCTCGACTCGATCCGCTCCCCGAACACCCGCCGCTCCTACGCCATCGCCGTCGATAAGACCACCGCCAGGCTCGGCGAGGCCCGGCCGCTGGCCAATGTCGCCGACGACGAGATCGGCGAAACCCTGGAAACTTTGTGGGGCGAGGCGGCGGTCAACACCTGGAACGCCCGCCGCGCCGCGGTCGCGTCTTGGCTGGCGTGGTGCCGCGAGCACGGACACCTCGCCCCGGCGGTCCCCGCGTGGGTGAAACGCTCCACCCCGCCGGACTCGGCCACCCCGGTGCGCTCGCGCACCGCGATCGACCGGCTCATCCCCCGCCGCGACATCGACCTGCGGGATAAGACGCTGTGGCGGATGCTCTACGAAACATGCGCCCGCACCGAGGAACTGCTCCAGGTCAACATCGAAGACCTCGACCTGGCCGGGCGGTGCTGCCCGGTGAAGTCCAAGGGCGCCAAGCCCCGCACCCGCCGCCGCGGCGCCGCCCATCACGAGTACGCGCACGAGCTCGTGTACTGGGACGCGGGTACCGCCCGGCTCCTGCCACGCCTCACCAAGGGCCGCACCCGCGGACCGCTGTTCGTCACCCACCGCCGACCCGGACCCCGCAAAGCCGTCGCCGACCGCGACATCTGCCCCGACACCGGCCTGGCCAGGTTGTCCTACGGCCAGGCCCGCGCCCTGCTCGATGCCGCCACCGCCACCAACGGACCCGGCACCGGCTGGGACCTGCACGAACTCCGGCATTCTGGCCTGACGCATCTCGGCGAGGCCGGAGCCAGCCTGCTCGAGCTAATGGCCAAGTCCCGCCACCGCAAACCCGACAACCTGCGCCGCTACTTCAAACCCTCACCGGCGGCCATGCGCGGCATCACCAGCCTCCTCGGTCCCGACCGCGGCCACCGATAGCGGCCACCAACAACGACTCGTCCGTCTACCCGGACCAGGCGCTACGCGAACCTCGTTGTTTTTTGCGCCATTACTGCCGGGACCCCCCTGAGGGGCGCTGCCCCTCCCCGCTGCCCCTCCCCGCTGCGCCCTTCCCTCGCCGACCGTGCGGCCGGCAGCCATGTAAGCCCTACGGCCGGGCGGACCACCCGCGTCGGCACCGGCCGGCACCGATTCGCCCCTCCCACAGCGCAGATGCCGGGCGCAAGGCCCACCTGGGAGGAGGCAACCGTCAGCTCGCCTCGGTCGATCCCGATCTCGCGGACGCGGCGCGCACCTCGCGCAGTTCGGCGCGCAGTTCGTCGGCGCGTTCGCGGGCGG
>NZ_AJFC01000399.1:0-9179 GCF_000256505.1 Rhodococcus sp. P14
ACCGCCTCGAGCACCCGCACGAACCGCTCGGCGAACACCACGACGGTCGGCTCGTCGAACAGATCCGTGGCGTACGTGAGCACGCTCGTGATCCCCTCGGGAGCACCGTCGTCGGCGTACCGGTCGGTGACCACCAGGTGCAGGTCGAACTGCGAGGTCTGCAGATCCGCGTCCACACCGGACACGGTCAGTCCCGGCAACTCGAGACTCGTCGTCGCGAGGTTCTGGAACGACAGGCCCACCTGGAACAGCGGGGGCCGGGCCGTCGACCGCTCCGGGTTGAGCACCTCCACCAGGCGCTCGAACGGCACGTCGGCGTGTGCGAAGGCCTGCAGGTCCCGCTCCCGCGCCTGATCGAGCAGGTCCGCGAAGGACGCACCGGACTCGACCCGGGTACGGAAGACCAGCGTGTTGACGAACATGCCGATCAGATCGTCGAGTTCACGCTGACCGCGACCCGCGATCGGCGTGCCGATCGCGATGTCCTCGGTGCCCGACAGCCGCGCAAGCAGCACCGCGAACGCGGCATGCACGGCCATGAACAACGTCGCGCCCCGGCCGCGGGCCAGCTCGACCAGCTTCCGGTGCAGATCGGCATCGATCGTGAAGTCGATCTTGCCGCCCGCGAAGGACTGCACGGCCGGCCGCGGCCGGTCGGTCGGCAGATCCAGCTGGTCCGGCAGATCCGCCAGGGCCTGCTTCCAGTACGTCACCTGCTTCGCGGCCACCGACGCCGGGTCGTTCTCGTCGCCGAGCACCCGTCGCTGCCACAGGGCGTAGTCGGCGAACTGCACGGGCAGCGGCATCCAGTCCGGGGCGTTGCCGGTCGACCGGGCCACGTACGCCGTCACCAGATCGCGGGTGAGCGGCCCCATCGAGGAGCCGTCCGCCGAGATGTGGTGCACGACGAACGCGACGATCGTCTCGTCCTCGCCGACGGTGAACAACCGCACCCGGATCGGGGCCTCCGACGTCACGTCGAACCCCGTGTAGGCCAGCTCGCGGATCCGGTCGGCCACCTCGTCCCAGCTGGTGGCCACCGGCGTGAGGTCCGGGACCACCGCCGTCACCGGCAGCACGACCTGGACCGCGCCGTCCTCGGTCTCCGGGTACGCCGTGCGCAGCACCTCGTGCCGGGCGAACACGTCCCGGATCGCATCCTGCAGCGCGGCGACGTTCAACCGGCCCGACAGCCGCAGCGCCACCGGCAGGTTGTAGGCCGCCGACTCCGGGTCGAAGCGGTTGAGGAACCACATGCGCTGCTGCGCGAGCGAGAGCGGGACCCGATCCGGCCGCGGCCCGGCCACCAGCGGCACCGACCCGCCGGAGCCGGCGTGCTGCTCGACGTGCGCCGCGAGCGCCTCGACCGTGGAGGCGTCGAACAGCACCCGCACCGGCACCCGCGAATCCAGCGCCGCACCCAGACGCGCCACCAACTGGGTGGCGATCAGGGAGTTGCCGCCGAGCGCGAAGAAGTCGTCGTCGAGACCGACCCGTTCCACGCCGAGCACCTCGGCGAAGATGCCCGCGACGATCTCCTCGATCGGGGTCGTCGGTGCCCGGAACTCGCGCGCGGCGAACGTCGGTGCCGGCAGCGCCCTGCGATCGAGCTTGCCCGAGGTGTTCAGCGGGAACTCCGCAAGCACCACGATCGCCGCCGGCACCATGTACGACGGCAGCGTCCACGACACGAACTCGATCACCTCGCCGGCATCCACCTCGCGGCCCGGGGCGGGAACCACATACCCGGCGAGCTGGTCGCCGGTCGGGGTCGGCACGACCAGCACCGCGGCCTGGTTCACCGACTCGTGCGCCAGCAACGCCGTCTCGATCTCGCCGAGCTCGATGCGCTGACCGCGGAACTTGACCTGGAAATCGGTGCGGCCGATGTACTCGAGCTCCCCCGCCTCGTTCCACGTGACCAGGTCGCCGGTGCGGTACATCCGCTCCCCCGGCGCCCCGAACGGGTTCGCGACGAACCTGTCGGAGGTCAGGTCCGGGCGACGGACGTAGCCGCGTGCCAGCTGCACGCCCGCCAGATACAGCTCACCCGGGACACCGACCGGCACCGGCCGCAGCCGGCCGTCGAGGACCAGCACCCGCACGTTCCACTCCGGGACGCCGATCGGCACCACGTCGACCGGTCCGTCGGCCGGTGCCTGCCAGAACGTCGCCGACACCGCCGCTTCGGTCGGGCCGTAGAGGTTGTCGATCGCGGCGGTGCTGATGCGCCGCACGCCCTCGATCGTCTCCGGCGGCAGTGCCTCGCCGATCACGAAGATGTGGCGCAGCGTGGTGCACGACTCGCGGTCGACGTGGGCGGCGAACACCGTGAGCATCGACGGCACGAAGTCGGTGATCGTCACCTTCTCGCGGGCGATGACGTCCGCCACGTAGACGGGGTCACGATGCCCGTCGGGTGTCGCCACGACCAGCTTCGCCCCCACGCTCAGCGGCATGAAGAAGCCCCACAGCGACACGTCGAACGTCGTGGCCGTCTTCTGCAGGTAGACGTCCCGCGCCGTCATCTCGAACTCGTCGAGCATCCACGCCGTCTGGTTGACGATGGCGCGGTGGGTGACGGCGACGCCCTTGGGCCGGCCGGTCGAACCGGACGTGAAGATGGCGTAGGCCGTGTTGTCCGGGCGCAGCGGCGCCCGCCGGTCCCGATCGGTGACGGGCGCATCCGAGATCGCCGACAGGTCCAGCTCGTCGACCAGGACGGCGTCGACGGTGAGTCCGTCGGGGACGGTGAACTCGTCGCGGGCGGTCGTGACGATGCACACCGGATCGGCCGTGTCGAGGATGTGCCGGACGCGGTCGACCGGGTGATCCGGATCGATCGGCACCCACGCGCCGCCGGCCTCGACGATCGCGTACATGCCCACCAGCAGGTCGAACGACCGCCGGATCGCCAGGCCCACCAGGGACTCCGGTCCCACACCCTGCGAGATCAGGTGCCGCGCGAGCCGATTGACACGGGCGCCGAACTCGGCGTACGTCAGCTCGGCCCCCTCGTAGGCCAGCGCCACCGCATCCGGGGTGCGCCGGACCTGCGCCCCGAACCGGGACAGCAACAACTCGGTGCCGTCGAGAGCATGGTCCGAGGCGTTCCACCCGTGCAGGATCTGCTCGAGCTCGGCCGGATCGAGCAGCTCGACGTCGCCGACCGGCAGCGCCGGCTGCCCGGCGATCGTCTCGAGGACGCGCACGAACCGCGACAGCAGCGTCTCGACCTGCCGTGCGTCGAACAGCCGACGCTGGTAACGCAGGTCGAGTTCCATGCCGGATCCGACGTGGACGAACAGGCTCAGCGGGTAGTGGGTGGCGTCGTTCGTGCCGACACCGGTGACCGACATGCCGTCGATCGACGCCGCCTGTTCGGCCAGCCCCTTCTCGTCGAGCGGGTAGGACTCGAACACCGTGAGGGTGTCGAACGCGACGGCCGGCCCGGCGACCCGCTGGATCTCGGTGAGTCCCAGATGATGATGCTCGAGCAGCTCCGCCTGTTCCCGCTGCAGACGATGCAGGAACCGCTCGATCGGCTCCTGCGGATCGAACGTCACCCGCACCGGCAGGGTGTTGATGAACAGGCCCACCATCGACTCCACACCGGGCAGGTCTGCCGGCCGGCCCGACACGGTGGCGCCGAAGACGACGTCGTCGCGTCCGGTCGACCGGCCGAGCAGCACACCCCAGGCCGCCTGGACGAGGGTGTTGACGGTGACCCCGAGCCGGGCTGCGGCCGAGGCGATCTCGGCCGTGCGGTCGTCGTCGAGCAGCAGCCGTACGCGGTCGGCGCCCTCGGCACCGGGGTGCCGGTCGGTCGCCGGGGCGAGCAGCGTCGGCTCCTCGAACCCGTCGAGCACCCGCGCCCACGTGGCGCGGGAGGCGTCGAGGTCACGCTCGGCGACCCACGCCAGGAACGACCGGTAGGAGCGGGCCCGAGGCAGCGGCGACTCGTCCCCGCGGGTGGCGTACAGCATCATCATGTCCTGCATCAGCAGCGGCATCGACCAGCCGTCGACGAGGATGTGATGCACGGTCACGCCGAGCTGGTAGCGGCCCCCGCCGAGCGACGCGAGGACGAACCGGATCAGCGGCGCCTCGTCCATCGCGAACCGGCGCGCCTGCTCCTCCCGCCAGAACGGCACCGTCGCGCGCACGCCCTCGTCGGCGACGAGCTGCGACAGGTCGGCCTCGCGCCACGGCACCCGCACATCCGACAGCACCACCTGCACCGCGGCACCGGCGGCGTCGTTGACGAACACCGTCCGCAGGTTCGGGTACCGGTCGAGCAGCGCCTGCGCCGCGCCGCGCAGCCGCTGCGGATCGACCACGCCGTCGAGGTCGAGCACGGCCTGGATCGTGTAGACGTCCACGCTGGATTCGTCCATGAGGGCGTGGAAGAGCAGGCCCGACTGCAGCGGCGACAGCGGCCACACGTCGGTCGCCGACGGGAAGCGCGCCTCCCACGCCTCGAGGTCCTGCTGGGTCACCGACACGAGCGGCACGTCCGACGGGGTCAGTCCGCCGGCGCCGGGCTCGCTCGCGTACCGGGCCAGCGCCGCGAGCGCGTCCACCCAGTAGGCGGCGAGAGACTCGACGTCGTCCGGGCCGAGAAGTCCGGTCGGGTAGGCGAATCCGGCCGCGAGCTGCGGTCCGTCCGCACCGTCGGACACGATCGCGTTGATGTCGACGACGGCGTTGGCGGGCATGTCCGCGTCGAGGGCGGCGTCGACCCCACCGAGCGCGTCCGTCGGAACCCAGCCGATCGCGGCGAGTTCCTCGGGCACGTCCGCCGCCGACACACGGCCGAGGTAGTTGAAGCTCACCTGCGGCTGGGTGGTGTAGCCGGACAGGACCTGCGAGCCGACCGGGTCGAGGTGGCGCAGCAGGCCGTAGCCCATGCCCTTGTCCGGGATCGCCAGGAGCTGTTCCTTGACCGCCTTGACGGCGGATCCCATGGCGGTGCCACCGCCGAAGGCGTCGTCGACGTCGATACCGGTCAGGTCCACCCGCACCGGATGGGCGCTGGTGAACCAGCCGACGGTGCGCGACAGGTCCGCGCCCGGCACCACCGTCTCCTCGCGGCCGTGGCCCTCGAACTTCAGCAGCGCGGACTTCGCGTCGATGCCGCGGTCGCGTCGCCACCGGGTCAGGGCCAGGCCGAGAGCGGCGATGAGCCCGTCGTTGACGCTGCCGTGGAACAGCGCGGGCACCGAGGTCAGCAGGGACTCGGTGTCGGCCGCGGGGACGGTCACCTCCAGCCGTTGCACGGTCGACGCGACGTCGACCGCCGGGTCGAACGCACGAGCGCCGAGCAGCGGATCGGGTCCGTCGAGCACCGACCGCCACAGCTCGAGCTCCGCCCGGCGTTCCGGCGCGCGCGCCGCGTCCGCCAGACCGTGGGCCCAGCGGCGCAGCGAGGTGCCCACGGCCGGCAACGCGACGTCCTGTCCCGCGGCCGTCTGACCCCACGCGACGGCGAGGTCGGGCAGCAGGATCCGCCAGGAGACGCCGTCGACCACGAGATGGTGCGCGACGACGAGCAGCACGCCGGCGCGGTCGCCGGGTCCGAAGTCGAACCACACGAACCGCAGAACGCGTCCCTCGGTGGGCGCGAGCCGGTCGAGCGCGGCGTCGAGCTCGCGTGACGCGACCGCGGTGAGCGCGGCGGCGTCGATGTCGGCGGGCACCTCGACGCGGGTGACGAGTTCGTCGGCGTCGACCGTGCCGGCGGCCCGCACCCGCAGCGCGGGGGCGCCGTCGGCGTCGTACTCGAGGATCGACCGCAGCGCGTCGTGGTGGTCGACGACGGCGCCGACGGTGCGCACCAGCACGTCCCGGTCGATGTCCTTCGGCAACGTCACCGCCACCGACTGGGAGAAGCGGTCGAAGCCGCCACCCCAGCCGAGCACCTCACGCATGATCGGGGTGAGCGGGACCTCCCCGACGCCGCCGCCGGGCAGTTCCTTCAGACCGCCCGGGCCCTCCCCCGCGGTGGTGCGGGTCGCGACCTCGGCGAGCCCGGCGACGGATCGCCGCTCGAACACGTCCCGGGGGGTGAACACGACACCGCGGGCCTTGGCGCGCGAGACCAGCTGGATCGACACGATGCTGTCGCCGCCGAGCGCGAAGAACGACTCGTCGACGCCGACCCGGTCGAGGCGCAGCACCTCGGCGAACACCTCGGCGATGATCTCCTCGAGGTCGGTACTCGCGGAACGGAATTCGCGTTCCTCGAGCTCCGGCTCGGGCAGCGCGTCGCGATCGAGCTTGCCGACCGGGGTCAGCGGGATCTTGTCGAGCACCACGATCGCGGACGGCACCATGTGCGCCGGCAGCGACCGGCCGACGAACTCGGTCAGCGCGGCGGTGTCGACCGTCGCGCCTGCCTTGGGCAGCACGTACGAGACGAGCACGGTGCCGCCGGAGGGTGTCGTGCGGCCGAGCGTGGCCGCGAACTCCACACTTTCGTGGGACGTCAGCGCCGAGTCGATCTCGCCGAGCTCGATGCGGAATCCACGCACCTTGACCTGGAAGTCGCTGCGCCCGACGAACTCGAGCTCGAGCCGGTCGTCGTCCATGACACGCCAGCGCACCATGTCGCCGGTGCGGTACATCCGCGCACCGTCCGCCGCGAACGGATCGGCGACGAACCGCTCCGAGGTGAGCACCGAACGCCGGTGGTAGCCGCGGGCGAGGGCGGCACCCGACAGATACAGCTCACCCGCGACGCCGACGGGGACGGGGCGCAGCCGGGAATCGAGGACGAGGGCGGTCGTGCCGCGCACGGGCCCGCCGATCGTGATCGGGTCTCCCGGCAGAACGTGCGCATAGGTCGAGATGACGGTCGCCTCGGTCGGGCCGTAGCCGTTGAGCAGCGTGCGGCCGGGCGCCCACCGGTTCACCAGCTCCGGCGGCAGTGCCTCACCGCCGACGACGACCACCTCGAGGCTGTCGAGGCCGTCGGGGTCGACGGTGCCGATCACCGCGGGGGTGATGATGGTGTGGGTGGGGCGTTCGGTGCGGAACAAGTCCGCGAGGTCGGGGCCGCCGATGATCGTCGACGGCACGACGACCAGCGTCGCGCCCTGCGAGAACGCCGCGATCCACTCCATCACCGATGGGTCGAAGCTCGGCGACATGATGTGCAGGAACCGGGAGCGGGACGTCAGGCCGTACAGGTCGATGATCGTGTCCAGCAGGCCGCCGAGACCGGTGTGGGTGACCACGACGCCCTTGGGCCGGCCCGTCGACCCCGAGGTGTAGATCAGGTAGGCGGGGTGCTGCGGGCGCAGCGGCCGGACACGGTCGGCGTCGGTGACCGGGGCCGCCGACCGGGTCGCGACGTCGGAGGCGAGGCCGGGTTCGTCGACGACCAGCCACTCCGCGTCGTCGGGCAGGCCGGGCCGGTGAGCGGTTCCCGTGATGCCCAGGGCGGCACGGGAATCGGAGAGCATGTAACGCACGCGCTCCGGCGGGTACGACGGGTCGACCGGCACGTGTGCGGCACCGGCCTTGGCCACCGCCCACACCGCCCGGACCATGTCGTAGGAGCGCGGGAACGCCACGGCCACGATGTTCTCGGGGCCGACGCCGCGCTCGACCAGCAGCCGCGCGAGCCGGGACGAGTCCTCGTCGAGCTCGCGGTAGGTGATCGACCGTCCCTCGTACCGCACGGCGGTCGCGTCCGGGTCGAGCGACGCGCCGGCCGTCAGGAGGTCGGCGAGGGTTCCGCCGCTGACGACGTCGGTACCGCGCACGTGGGTCAGCCGCTCGAGTTCGTGCGGCTCGAGCAGCGGCAGGTCACCGACGGGCAGTGCCGGGTCGGCGACGGCCGCGTCGAGGAGGTGCGCGAATCGAGCGGCGAAGCCCTCGACGGTGTCGGCGTCGAACAGGGACCGCGCGTAGGTGAACTCGGCAGAGATCCCGTCCGGCCCGCCGTCCGCCGCGGTGTGCTCCCGCAGGGTCAGCGCGAGGTCGAACTTGGCGCTGTCGACGTCGAACGGGACCGTGGACACGCTCAGGTCGGGCAGTTCGAGGCCGGTCTCGGGCAGGTTCTCGAACGACATGGCGACCTGGAACAGCGGGTGCCGGGCCGTGGACCGCTCGGGGTTGAGGATCTCGACGAGCCGTTCGAACGGAAGGTCCGCGTGGGCGAACGCCTCGAGATCGCTCTCGCGGATGCGCCCGAGATGCTCGGCGAACCCGGCGTCGGCGTCGATGTGGCTGCGCAACACCAGGGTGTTGACGAACATGCCGACCATCTCGTCGAGTTCGGCCTCACCGCGGCCGGCGATCGGCGTGCCGATCGCGATGTCGTCGGCGGCGGACATGCGCGCCAGGAACACCGCGAGGGCGGTGTGCATGACCATGAACAGCGTCGTGCCGCTGCGCCGGGCGAGGTCGGCGGCCTGCCGATGGGTGCCCGCATCGATGCGGAACTCGATCTTGCCGCCCTCGAAGGCCTGCACCGACGGTCGCGGCCGGTCGGTGGGCAGGTTCAGCTCGTCGGGCAGGCCGGCGAGCGTCCGCTTCCAGTAGTCGGCCTGCGCGGAGACGAGGCTGTCCGGATCGTCCTCCGCGCCCAGCACCTGACGCTGCCACAGCGCGAAGTCCGCGTACTGCACCGGCAGCGGCGCCCGGTTCGGTTCGTGCCCGGCCGCGCGCGCGACGTACGCGATCATCACATCGCGCGTCAGCGGTGCCATGGACCAGCCGTCGGCGCTGATGTGGTGCGCGACGAACACCAGCACATGATCGTCGTCGGCGACGCGGAAGAGCCTGGCCCGCAAGGGGATCTCGTCGGTGACGTCGAAGCCCGCGGAGACCACCTCGGTGACCCGGGCGACGAGGTCGGCCTCGGACACCGGTTCGGGTGTGAGGTCGGGTGCCGCCTCGGCGACCGGCAGGACCACCTGGTAGGCGTGCCCGTCGGACTCCGGGTAGACGGTGCGCAGCACCTCGTGCCGGGCGACGACGTCGCGCACCGCGGCCCGCATGGCGTCCACGTCGAGCATGCCGGTCAGCCGGACGGCGACCGGGATGTTGTTCGCCGCCGATTCGGTGTCGAACCGGTTGAGGAACCACATGCGCTGCTGGGCCAGCGACAGCGGCACCCGGTCCGGCCGCGGCTGCGGCACCAGCGGCGGGCGCCCGCCCCCCCCCGGCGG
>NZ_AJFC01000400.1:0-2413 GCF_000256505.1 Rhodococcus sp. P14
CCGGCGTGCTGCTCGACCGCGACGGCGAGCGCCCCGGCCGTGGTCGCCTCGAAGACGGCCCGGACCGGGATCTTCGCGTCGAGCGCGGCGCCGATGCGGGAGACGACCTGCGTGGCGAGCAGCGAGTTGCCGCCGAGCTCGAAGAAGTCGTCGTCGACACCGACCCGGGTGAGACCGAGCACGTCGGCGAACACGCCCGCGACGATCTCCTCGACGGGGGTGCTCGGAGCGCGGAACTCGCGCGCTTCGAACACCGGCTCCGGCAGCGCCCGGCGATCGAGCTTGCCGTTGACGTTCAGCGGCAGCGCCTCGAGCACCACGAACGCCGCCGGCACCATGTACGACGGCAACGCCCCGGCGAGCCCGGACTTCACGTGCGCGAGGTCGAGCACCGCGCCCGCCTCCGGCACCAGGTACGCCACGAGCTGCGTGCCCGTCCGATCGTCCTCCCGGGCGATCACCGCGACGTCGCGCACGTCGTCGGCACCGCGCAGCGCGGCTTCGATCTCGCCGAGCTCGATCCGGAATCCGCGCACCTTGACCTGGAAGTCGCTGCGGCCGAGGTACTCCAGGCGCCCGGCCGAGTCCCATCGGACGAGGTCGCCGGTGCGGTAGAGCCGTTCGCCGTCGCCGAACGGCGAGGCGACGAACCGTTCCGCCGTCAGATCCGCACGGCCGTGGTAGCCGCGTGCCAACTGCGCACCGGCGAGATACAGCTCGCCGGACACCCCGACCGGCACCGGGTGCAGACGCCCGTCGAGCACGTAGACCCGCGAGTTCCATTCCGGCACGCCGATCGACACCGAGGCCCCGGAGACATCGGCCACCTCGCCCGCGGTGATCGACACCGCGGCCTCGGTCGGGCCGTAGAGATTGACCAGCTGCGCGGTGTTGTGCTGCAGGAATCGCTGCGCCGTCGCCGCCGGCAGCGCCTCACCGATCGCGAGCACCCGGCGCAGAGACCTGGGCAGCACCCCGTCGGAGTCGACGAGCAGCGCCTCGAGCATCGACGGCACCACGTGCAGGGTGGTGACCGCCTGCTCGGCCATCAGGGTGTTCAGGTAGCCGGGATCGCGGTGGCCGTCCGGCGTGGCGATCACCAGGCGGCCACCGGAGACCAGCGCCGACCAGAATTCCCACACCGACAGGTCGAACGTCGCCGCGGTCTTGAGCAGCGCCGCGTCCTGCGACCCGAGCCCGAAGTGCTCGCGCTTCCACAGCAACTGGTTCACGATCGCCGCGTGCGGGACCGCCACCCCCTTCGGCCGGCCCGTCGACCCCGAGGTGAAGATCACGTACGCGGTGTTCGACGCCCGCAGCGGCGCCCGCCGCTCGGCGTCGGTGACCGGGTCACCGGTGTAGTGCGCCAGGTCGGCCGTGTCGATCGCCAGGTGCGGGACAGAGCTGTCCCCCGGTAGCTCGAACGCGTCCCGCTCGGTGGTCAGTACCACCACCGGTGCCGCGGCATCGAGGATGTATCCGGTCCGCTCGGCCGGCTGGTCCGGGTCGAGCGGCACGTACACGCCACCGGCCTTGGTGACGGCATACATGCCGACGAGCAGCTCGGTCGATCGGCGCATCGCCAGGGCGACCGTCGATTCGGGACCGACCCCCGTCGAGATCAGGTGCCGGGCGAGCCGGTTGACGCGGGCGTCGAACTCGCCGTAGGTGAGCGTCTCGCCCGCGAAGAACAGGGCGGGGGCGTCGGGGGTGCGGTGCACCTGCGCGTCGAACAGGTCGGCGAGGGTCGCCGAGGTGTCGACGGCGTGACCGGTGTCGTTCCAGCCCTCGAGCACCCGGAGCCGCTCGGTGTCGTCGAGCAGCGGCACGTCGCCCACCGGCAGCGCCGGGTCCGCCACCACGGACTCGAGCAACCACAGGAAGCGCCGGGCGAATCCGGCCACCGTGGACTCGTCGAACAGGTCCGTGGCGTAGGTGAAGAAGCCGGTCACGCCGGCCGCGGCGCCGTCCTCGGCGTGCCGGTCGGTGACGATCAGATGCAGATCGAACTGCGAGATCTCCATGTCCGCATCGACGTTCGCGATGGTCAGACCGGGCAGCTCGAGGCGGGACTGAGCGACGTTCTGGAACGACAGGCCCACCTGGAACAGCGGGTGCCGCGCGGTCGAGCGGACGGGGTTGAGGACCTCCACGAGCCGCTCGAACGGCACGTCGGCATTGGCGAATGCGCCCAGGTCGGCCTCGCGCGCCTGCGCCAGCAGTTCCTCGAACGCCGCATCCGGACGAACCTGCGTCCGGAAGACCAGGGTGTTGACGAACATGCCGATGAGGTCGTCGAGGGCCCGCTCGTCACGGCCCGCGATGGGCGTGCCGATCGCGATGTCGTCGGTGTCGGACATCCGTGCGAGGAACACCGCGAGGGCGGTGTGCATCACCATGAACAGCGTCGTGT
>NZ_AJFC01000401.1:0-1265 GCF_000256505.1 Rhodococcus sp. P14
CGATCAGGCGGGCGTGCAGTTCGGGGTCGACGGCGAACCCGGTCCGGGCGCCGGCGAAGGACTGCACGGCCGGACGCGGCCGGTCGGTGGGCAGGTCCAGCTGGTCGGGCAGACCGGCCAGGGCCTTCTTCCAGTACGCCACCTGCTTCGCCGCGATCGACTCGGGATCGTCCTCGGAGCCGAGGACCTCCCGCTGCCACAGCGCGTAGTCCGCGTACTGCACCGGCAGCGGTGCCCACGCCGGGAACTCGCCCTGCGAGCGCGCGATGTAGGCCTGCATCAGATCCCGGGTGAGCGGACCCGCCGACGAACCGTCGGCCGAGATGTGGTGGACGACCAGCGCGAGCACGTGGTCGTTGTCGGCAAGCCGGAACATCCGCAACCGCAACGGCACCTCGGTGGTGACGTCGAAGGTGGTGGACCCGAGTTCGTGGACGGCCGCAAGGATCTCGTTCTCGGCGACGGGGACCGGGGTGAGGTCCTGTTCGGCCTGGGCGGCGGGCACGACGACCTGGATCGGGCCGTCGGCCGTCTCCGGGTAGTAGGTGCGCAGGATCTCGTGCCGGGCGACGAGGTCTCCGACCGCCGCCTGCAGCGCCGCGACGTCGAGCGTCCCGGTCAGCCGGATCGCCATCGGCACGTTGTACGCGGCGGTGTCCGTGTCGAAGCGGTTGAGGAACCACATGCGCTGCTGCGCGAGCGAGAGCGGGATGCGCTCGGGACGCGGCCGCGCCTCGAGCGGGCGCCGTGCGTCGGCACTCTGATGCTGGACGGACACCGCGAGGGCTTCGACGGTGGGCGACTCGAACAGCGCGCGGATCGGCACCCGGACGTCGAGAGCGGCACCGAGCCGGGAGGCGACCTGGGTGGCGAGCAGCGAGTTGCCGCCGAGGGCGAAGAAGTCGTCGTCGAGACCGACCTGCTCGAGACCGAGGACCTCGGCGAACACCCGCGCCACCGCCTCCTCCGTGACGGTGGTCGGGGCCCGGAACTCCCGCGCCTCGAACACCGGCGCGGGCAGAGCCTTGCGGTCGAGCTTGCCGTTGACGTTCAGCGGCAGCGCCTCGAGCACCACGAACGCCGCCGGCACCATGTACGACGGCAACTGCTGCGCCAGGGACGACTTGAGTTGTGCCGCATCGATTTCCGCACTTCCGGCCGGAACGACGTAGGCCACGAGCTGCGCGCCGCCGCGGTCGTCGTCGCGCGCGATCACCGCCACGTCCCGGATGCTGCCGAGTCCGCGCAGCGCGGCCTCGATCTCG
>NZ_AJFC01000402.1:0-10406 GCF_000256505.1 Rhodococcus sp. P14
GCCGTAATCGAAGTCGCGCAGGATGGCGTTGGGGTGGAACCCGTTGGCGGAGTGGTCCCCCTGCCGACCGAGCCGGAAGGTGGGCCCGTTGACTCCGCCGCCGTGTGCGGCCGGGTTCGAGCTGTGCCCGCCGTGTCCGGCCGCGGGGCCGCCTTCCTGGGCTACCCGGTCCGCGGATCGGGCGATCCCCCCGGCACCGAGCACCAGGCCCGCGGACCCCGCCAATGCTCCCCCGAAGAGCACCTGACGGCGGGTCGGGGCGTTCACGCGATTGCCGTCGGCGACATTGTCCGGGCACACGAAACCATGCGAGTAAGACGAAGCACATCAAAAAGTTTGGCACACCGAAATCAATACTTCAATAATGCAAAACCCAGGGGTGGGACAGGGGTGAGCGGGATGTCTGAGGCGTTCCCGCGCCGCGGGTCACCGGGCCCGCTGGTGCGTTCCTGCCGGGTGCGGATCGCCACGGCGGCCAGCAGCGCGATCCGGCCTGGCGGCGACGGCAGCGCCGAGGTGCTGGTCGCACCTCGGGAAGATCGCCGTCGCGTGGATTGGAATCCTCGAGGTCGAATGCTAGGCGGTGACCGAGGGGGACTCGCGGGGTCAGCGGGCTTCGATGACGCCCATCATGCCGTTGTCCTCGTGGTCGAGGATGTGGCAGTGGTAGACGGTGCGGCCGGGAAAGTCGTCGAATGCGACGCGCACGGTGAGGCGACTGCGAGCCGGGATGTCGATCACGTCCTGCTGGTGGGGCTCTGCGATCGTGGCGCCGGAGGTGAGCTGCATCGGCCACACGTGCAGGTGCATGGAGTGATCCATGGGCGAGTCGTTGACCAGGGTCCACTCCTCGATCGTGCCGAGTCGCACGGTGTGGTCGGTGCGGTCGGGGTCGTACGTGCGGCCGTCGATCGTGAAGCTCATCCCGCCGCTGTGGGTTCCCATGCCCATTCCCATGCCGGTGCCGAAGACGAATGTACGGGTGGCGGCAATCGGTTCGCCGCGCAGATCCCGCGGCGGGGTCTGTGGCGGGATCGCCGCCGGTGACATCGTCGGCGGCCCGGTGACCTCGAGGTGGGCCAGAACGGTGCCGTTCGGATCCGGCTGGGGTTGGGACTCTGGACCGGGCATGTCCGCACCGCCACGTCGCATCATGCCCATCATGCCCAGGGTGCCGCGGTCGACGGGCAGGGCACGTAGCTGCGCCGATCCGGGTGTGGTGTCGATCAGCACGTCGGCACGGTTGCCGGCGGCGAGGTCGATCTGCTGCACGGGCCGGGGTTCGCGGAAACGACCCGAGTCCAGGCCGATCAGCCGCAGGGATTGCCCGTCGAGTCGGAGTCGCAGATGCCGGCTGACACAGGCGTTGACGATGCGCCACCGTTCCCGGGCGCCGGGGCGGGTGGTCACGGTGGGCCGCACTTGTCCGTTGGCCAGGATCAGGGCCCCTTCTCGCCCCAGCATGCGGTCCATCATGGTCGGCGCCGGGATGGTCCCGGCGCCGTCGATGCTCAGATCGGAGAGCACCAGGACCCGCTCGACGGTGGTCGGGATCGGGTCGGGGTCCTCCACGATCAGTGCCCCGTACAGGCCCGCGAAGATCTGATCGGCGACCAGGTGATGGTGGTGCGGGTGATACCAGTACACCCCGGGGGGATGGTGGTCCGGCAACCGGTAGTCGTAGTCGAAGTCGGTGCCCGGCTCGACCCGCAGGAACGGGTTGTCGGAGTTGCCGGAGGGGGAGACGAGCACACCGTGCAGGTGCAGATTGGTCGGTTGCGGCAGCCGGTTGCGCAGCCGGACCTGCAGCCGATCCCCGGGACTCACCCGCAGGGTCGGGCCGGGCACGCCGTGGTTGAACCCGAATCCGGCAACCTGGGTTCCGGCGAGTGGGAAACGTCCCGGTGCCGCCTCCAGGTCGAGGGACAGCGCGCCGCCGTTGCCGGCCAGCACCGGTGCCTCAACCCATGCGGCGGCGGAGACGGTCTCCGGTCGGGGCGTTCGGGTGGACTGCCACGCCAGTCCGAGCCCGCCGGCGGCGGTGGCGGTGACACCCAACGCGCCCAACTGCAGGGCCCGCCGTCTGCTGATCGGTTCCATGAGCGCGCCTTCGAGCTAGTCGTGGCCGTCGAGCACGCGCCGTCGCTCACGGTATTCCTCGGAGTCGATCTCGCCTCTGGCGTACCGCTCTTCGAGGATCTGCCGGGCCCGGCCCTCACCCGGCGGAGGGGGGTAGGTGCTGCTGGGGGCGGCGAAGTGGCCGCCGGAACCGGACGGTCGGGAGAGCAACCGGATCGCCAGCACCACCAGGACCGCCAGGCCGAGCAGCAGCAGCGCGGCGAACAGCCACATCCCCCAGCCGCCGTTCATTCCCCAGCCGCAGTTTCCGTAGGGCATCACCGCAGATTCCTTTCCGGGAGGGCCATATCGACCGGCCACCGTGTGCCCGGCCTGCCCTCACGATACGCCCGGGGGCATACGGGCAGTGAGAATGCGCGGTCCGGTGCTGCCGGATGTGGCGCCGAGTGCGGTGTGCCGGCCACCCGAGGGTTCTACCGTGAGGGGCGGGGTGCGGCGGCGCCCGGTCGGCGGCACGGAGAGGAGTGCGATGAGGAAGCAGTCGCTGATCGCGGTGGCACGCCATCTCATGGCCCATGCCGCCACCGCCGCCAGCGGTCGGAGCGCTGAGACCGTCTACGGCGGCCACGAGCAGACGTTGCGGCAGACGGTCATTGCGCTGATGGGTGGGCAGTCGATGGGCGAGCACGGCAGCCCGGGCGAGGCGACCGTCTACGTCCTGCGGGGTCGGCTCCGCGTGAGCAGCGGCGACGCCTCGTGGGACGCGATGACCGGTGACCTTCTCGTCCTTCCCCGGACCCGGCACCGGCTCGACGCGCTGGAGGACTGCGCGATGTTGCTCACCGTGGCCAAGACCTGACCGGGGCCGAGCCGGGGCCGCGGGCGCGCCGCGGCGGCGAGGTCCTCGGGAATCGGCATCGGGGCGGTCGGCCCGGCGCCGGCGCGGCCGGGTGTTGCCCTCGGGATAGCGGCCCGCCGCGGAGCCGGGGCGGCGACGATGATCCGCACCACCTGCCCGAGGGCCTCGCGGGCGTCGCGGCGGCGCAGCGCCGGAACGAACATCGCGACGTGGTTGCCGGTGTGGGGCCAGGGCTACGGTCGGGACAGGACGGGGGCCCGCTCGAGGCGCCGCCCTCGAACCTCGTGTTCGTCGACCCGGACGGGCGGCAGCCATCTGCACCTCGTGCAGCCTCACGCACAACAATCCCGGGTCCGAGAGGTGAGCGCGTCACCGACTCGTCCCCTCTGCCACGACGCCCCCAGAAATCATCGATACAGACCGGCTATCATCGTTGCATGACGATCAATAGTGGGCTTGGGTGCAGGTTGTCCACCAGCGCCGGAGCGGGCCTCGATGCCGCGGTGGCGTTGTTCCACAGTCTCTCGGACGGAACCCGGTTGGCGATCGTGCGTCGTCTCGCCGGTGGAGAGGCGCGGGTGGCGGATCTGGTCGGTGAGCTCGGGTTGGCGCAGTCGACGGTGTCGGCGCACGTGGCCTGCCTGCGGGACTGCGGGCTGGTGCAGGGCCGCCCGCAGGGCCGGCAGGTGTTCTACTCGCTGACCCGGCCGGAGTTGCTGGATCTGCTGTCCTCGGCGGAAACCCTGCTGGCAGCCACCGGGAACGCGGTCGCGTTGTGCCCGAACTACGGCACCGACAGCGCACCGGGGGTGACGGAGTGAGCGAGGCGTGCGGCTGCGGCCACGACGAACCCCGCCCCGAGGGCGAGCAGGAGCACGAGCCGGAGAAGCTGTGGCAGGTCACCGAGATCCGGGCCGCGGCCGCCGCCGGGGTGCTGCTGGGGGCCGGGCTGGTTGTCGGCTGGAGTGGCGGACCCGACGTGGCGGAGCTGGCACTGTATGCGCTGGCGTTGCTGATCGCCGGCTACACCTTCGTCCCCGCCACCGTGAAACGGTTGGCGCACGGGAAGATCGGGGTGGGCACCCTGATGACGATCGCCGCGGTCGGTGCGGTGCTGCTCGGCGAGGTCGAGGAAGCCGCGATGCTGGCGTTCCTGTTCGCGATCAGCGAGGGCCTCGAAGAGTACTCGGTGGCCCGCACCCGCCGCGGCCTGCGCGCGCTGCTGTCCCTGGTCCCGGACACCGCCACCGTGGTCCGCGACGGCCGCGAACAGACGGTGCCGCCGGTGGAGCTGCGACTGGGCGAGATCATGGTCGTCAAACCCGGGGAGCGGATCGCCACCGACGGCACCATCATCGCCGGCCGCACCGCACTGGACGTCTCCGCGATCACCGGTGAATCGGTCCCGGTCGAGGCCGGCCCCGGCGACGCGGTGTTCGCCGGCGCCATCAACGGCACCGGCGTCCTCGAGGTCACCGTCACCGCCGACGCCGAGGACAACTCGCTGGCCAAGATCGTGAAGATCGTCGAGGCCGAACAGTCCCGCAAGGGCGCCGCCCAACGGTTGGCGGACACCGTTGCCCGGCCCCTGGTCCCGGCGATCCTGGTGGTCGCCGCGGTCATCGCCGCCGTCGGCAGCCTGCTCGGGGATCCCCGGGTGTGGATCGAACGCGCCCTGGTCGTGCTGGTCGCGGCCTCGCCGTGCGCGCTGGCGATCGCGGTCCCGGTGACCGTGTTCGCCGCGGTCGGGGCCGCCAGCAAACTCGGTGTCCTGGTCAAGGGCGGCGCCGCCCTCGAGACCCTCGGCCGCATCCGCGGGATCGCCCTCGACAAGACCGGCACCCTGACCCGCAACCGGCCCACCGTCGTCGACGTCGCCACCACGAACGGCGCCACCCGCGGCGAGGTGCTCGCGGTGGCCGCGGCGCTCGAGGCCCGCAGCGAACACCCCCTCGCCGCGGCGATCCTCGCCGCCGCCGATTCCGTGACTCCCGCCGAGCAGGTCGACGCCGTCACCGGCGCCGGGCTGAGCGGGCGGATCGGCGGAGCCTGCGTGCGGCTGGGGCGGCCCGGGTGGATCGAGGCGCGCGAGCTGGCCGCCGACATCGAACGCATGCAGCACGCCGGCACGACCGCGGTGCTGATCGAACGCGACGACCACCTGCTCGGGGCGATCGCGGTCCGCGACGAACTGCGCCCGGAGGCGGCCGAGGTGGTCGCCGGTCTGCGCCGGGGCGGCTACCGGGTCGCGATGCTCACCGGCGACAACGAACGCACCGCCCGCGCCCTGGCCGTCGACGCCGGGATCGACGAGGTGCACGCGGACCTGCGCCCGGAGGACAAGGCCCGCATCGTCTCCGACCTGCGCACCCGGCGGCCGACCGCGATGGTCGGCGACGGCGTCAACGACGCCCCGGCCCTGGCCACCGCCGATCTCGGCATCGCGATGGGCGCGATGGGCACCGACGTGGCCATCGAAACCGCCGACGTCGCCCTGATGGGCGAGGACCTGCGGCACCTGCCGCAGGCCCTGGCGCACGCCCGCCGGTCCCGGACGATCATGCTGCAGAACGTCGGCCTGTCCCTGGCCCTCATCACCGTCCTGATACCGCTGGCCCTGTCCGGGATCCTCGGCCTGGCCGCCGTGGTGCTCGTGCACGAGGTCGCCGAGATCGTGGTCATCGCCAACGGTGTCCGTGCCGGCCGCGTCCGCGCCCTCACCACCGCGGCACCGGCCACCCCGGCACCGGCGGACAGGGCCCACGCGTGAGTGGCGATCCGGTCACCACACCGGTCCCCGGGCGGCGGCGGGCTCGGACGGTGTTCGTGGCCGCCGCCGCCGTGCTGGCGGCGGCCGCCCTGATCGTCGAGCCGCTCATCCGGGCCGTGTTGGCCGGGGGCCGGGTGATCAACCTCGGGATGCTGCAGCTGCGCCTGACCTACAACACCGGGGTCGCGTTCAGCCTGGGAAACCAGCTGCCCACCCCGGTGCTGGTCGCGGTGACCGTGACCGTCACCGCCGGCATCGCGGTCTACGCCTGGCGTACCGCACCGACCAGTTCCGCGGCGGCGGTGATCGGGTTCGCGGCGATCTTCGCCGGGGCCGCCGCCAACGTGATCGACCGCCTCGTCGACGGCAAGGTCACCGACTACCTCCACACCGGCTGGTGGCCGACGTTCAACCTCGCCGACACCTTCATCACCTGCGGTGTCGCTCTGCTCCTCGTCTCACTGTTCGTCGACAGCAGATCCGCTGGCACCCGGGAGGAGGCCACCTCATGAGTTCGATGCCCGTGCACATCCAGGCCGCGTACACCGACGAGATGACCGCAGCCCGCACCGCCGCGGACGACACGACCCGGTGGGCACACCTCGAACGCGCCCACATCCTGTCCCAGCCCTACCCGTGGCCGCACACCCGCAACCATCTCGCCATGCTCGTCCTCGCGCTGCGCCGACGCGACCGCCGCGAGACCCTCGGGCAGGTGGTGCGGATCATCGTCGCCGCCCCCGGCTCCGCGTCGGGCCGCTACCCCGAGGGCAACACCGGCCGCTCCGGTGCCGGGCTGATGACCCCGATGCCGATGCCGGACGATCTGGCCCGCATCCTCGCCGGAACGCCCTGAACCGCATGGGATCGGGCGCACGCGCGTGCGGGCGCAGGTGGTGCCGGTGATCGGCACCCTCGCCGCCGCGGCCGGCGTGCTCGCCGGCACCGACATCGACGACATCGACGACATCGCGCTGACCGTGTCGTTCGTCGCCTCGGCGAGCGGGGCCGGCCGCGGCCTTGACAGATCGTCGCCGGCTGGTACCTCTGCTTCCTCGCCCTCGTGGTGATCAGCGTGGTCGCCGCCCTCGGCCTGGTCATCGTGCCCGACGACTGGGTCGGGCTCCCCGGCCTGCTGCCTGGCGCTCGGGGGCCGGGGATTGATCACCCCCGCGCTGCCGCCCGGGATCCGGTCCGGCACCCGTCCGTGTCCGGGTCTTGACATCGAATCCGCCGGAACCGAACCCACGGGCGGGGCTCGCCGACGGTCCGGGCCGGGCGGACAATGAGCCGTACCCGGTTCGCGATGACACAGACCCGCGGGGGGCAGCCATGACGGACCAGCAGCCGGTCGACCGCGCGGCGATCGCCGCCGACCTCGAACGCGCCCGGCGGACGCTGCACGAACTCCTCGACACCGCTTGCGCGACAGATCTCGATCGGCGCTCGCACGGCACCCGCTGGACCAACGAACAGCTGCTGTTCCACATGGTGTTCGGCTACATGGTGGTGCGGCGACTGCGGGTGCTGGTTCGGGTGTTCTCCCGGCTACCCGACCGTGTCGGACAGCTGCTCGCACGGGTCCTGGACGCGGCGGCCCCGGTGTTTCACGAGATCAACTACCGCGGGTCGTGCCTGGCGGCCACCGTGTTCGACCGTCACCGGATGGGCCGGCACTGCGACCGTGTCATCGCCGCACTGCAGCGCTCCCTCGCGAAGGAAACGGACGCGAATCTGCGGCGCAGCATGGCCTTCCCGGGGCGCTGGGACCCGTTCTTCACCAACGTGATGACCCTCGAACAGGTGTACCGGTACCCGGGCAAGCACTTCGACTTCCACCGCGAGCAACTCACCCTCGAATGACGCGCACCATCACCCGAGATCAACGGGTGAGCGCCCGCCGAAGATCGTCACCCCGAGACGGGTGGCGTCGGCCAGGTCGACGACGATGCCACCGACCTGCGAGTGACCGTCGGCCCACCCTCGGGCGGTGGCGCGGTCGGCGAAGAAGTTCCGGTGCGTGCAGCAGCTGGGCGCGGAGGGCCGTGGCCGGCCGCGGCGCCGACGAACACCACCGCGGTGGCCGGGGACGCGGCGGCGGCCTCGCCGTGCACGGTCACGGTGGTGGACTCGGTGACAGGGATCGGTGGCGCTCGCCGGCTCGGCCCTCGGAGTCTCTATGTCCGCACGTACGCCTCGGTATCGTCCGCCCATTCCCACACGTGACCGTCGTAGGACACGGGTCCGAATTCGTCGTCCGGATCGACCGGCTCGGCTTCACCGGAATCGATCAGCTCGACCATGCTCGCCGCGTCGATGATCGAGGGCTTACCTGATCCGGCACCGGCGACAGCCGCCGCGATGTGCGCCGCGATCCACTCGCGCACCCCGTCGAACAGCCTCGGCTCGCCGTTCGGCGATCCGCAGCGCCCGTCAACATTCGGCTTTTTCTACATTTCCGTCTGGTTCGTATTCAGTGAGGTACATCCACTTCCCTGCCGTGAGTCAACGGCGGTTGCGCAAGTACTCGACCCAGCCGGTGAGAAAACCGCGTTCGTATTCGGCGGCGGCGGCGTCGAGGTGCTCCCCGGCAGGGGTAGTGAACCAGGTCGCACTCTGGCCGCGACAAATAGAGAAGCATCGGCAGCGGTGTCCCACCTCCGGGGCGCACCGCCACCCTGCACCGTCATTCCCGGCGTAGCCCGTGACATGCCCGGGATGCGATGATCCCTGCACGCAGGCCGAAAGAACTGCTCGGATCTCGGCCGGAGCCGACCGCCGGAATCGCCCGATCTCCCCGGCCACCGCCGAGAGAAGACATCTCTCCCCGGGCCGTGCACGAAGCAGCAGAACCTGCCCACCGTGGGCGCCACACCGGTCAACCGGCGAACAAAATTTGGGTGATCTCCGCGTCGCGGCCGTAGAGGCGGGCGGCCTGTGCCGTGGCCGCCGCCCGCACCTGGGTCTCGGACACCCGGGCCGCGGTGGTCACCGTCACCCAGCCCAACGTCGTGACCGGATCCCGGAGCGAGCACACCCGCACCGACCAGTCCACCGTGCCCGCCTCACGCCGGCGCGCCGACCCGGTCGACGCCGCCTCGCGTTCGGTGCCCGGCACGGCCGGAGCCCAGCGCCCCGCGAGTGCCTGGACCAGGTTTTCCAGTGCGACGGTGATCCACCGATTCGCGTGTGTCCGACGCTGTCGCGCGGTCATGACCCGGCCCGTCCTTCCCGGCCGGGTCATGACCGCGCGAGAATGTGCCCAGCGCGACGAGAACATAGTCTTTCCCGCCGCCGCGGACCGTCGCGCCCGACTTGCCGGCATCTGCAGCACCTTCACTCTATGCCCCGAGGTCATGACTTTCGCCCGTCCGCGTCCCGGTCCGGGCGTCTTCGCGCCGGTACGGACCCGCCCGGGTGGGCGCCGCCCTCGGCGCCACCGCGCACCGCGACCAGATCCTCCATCGCACGGACGGACCGACACCGCTGCCGGAATAGACGGTGTCACCGAGGTGTCGACGCGGGTGGATCGGGGCGTCACCGTGTCCCCCGGGCTCACCCTCACGCCTCGCAGAATCCCGCTCGGCTGGAGCTGCGGTGCGCCGTTCACCGTGAGGCGACCGGAACGTCCCGATCCCCTCGCAGCCCGAAACGGTCGAGGGCTTTCCTCGTCGCCGCACGCGGCCACACCGCAGACGCCCCGCCGCCCTCCCCGATCGGGGAGCGGTCCACCGCAGGTGTGAGACCGGCGACAGCCGGGCACTCTCGGATATGGAGCACGACCCAGGAGATGTCTGCCACGAAGCCGGCCTCGGCGGCCGACTGCTCACCTTCGCCGGCGAGGGCGAGTTGTCGATGCTGTCCGACGCGGTGGTTTCCCTGGTGTGCGCTCCCGACACCGACCACCCCCACTACGGTGACGTGCTCGAATGGATCGTCACCACCACCGCCGAGGTGATAGCCCTCAAGCTGGGTCCCCTCGTCCGGGGTGGTATCGCCGCCTACGCCATCAAGATCAGAACCTCCGACGGGCAGATCCTCGAGATCGGCGAGCTACCCGCACCCGAATGCCACCTGTGGACAGCGATCGTCGACGCCCTGACTGGAGACATCCGCCAAGCGCACCACCACCTGGCCCCCATCATCCATGCCGCCGACCGGGAGGAGCGGATCCGGGCACTGATCGAGGCGGTCGCCTGGCTCGATCGAGTGCTCGACATACCGGCATTTCCCGAACCCGATACCGCAACCGGATAGACCGGACGAGCGGCGCCACATCGTCGCGGCCGACCAGGGCTGCGGCGGACACCGGATCGGTCGGCGCGAGGGATCACTCCAAGCAGCATGAGGTGGTCCGGTTCCTGGACGTGCACAAGTCCGCGAGTACGTGTGATTATTCGGAATTTCCGAATGCTCCCTGGGCGGCGGTATTTGTCCAGGTGGCGGTGGCGTGCCGTGCCGTACGCCCGTTCCTTCCACGCCGGTCGCCCGGCGGTCGAGGTGGGGTTCGGTACCAGCGCAGACGGTACGGCGGCCGGTGCGACGTGGCCTCCGCTCTCTCGACTGCCGGACGGCAGACACAGGGATCATCCCGGATGGGGGGCTATCGCGGCTCGATCGGGTCCGATGCCGTAGCGAAAGCACGCAGTTCCCGCAGCTCGGTGCGTAATTCGTCGGCGCGTTCGCGGGCGGCGTCGA
>NZ_AJFC01000403.1:0-10356 GCF_000256505.1 Rhodococcus sp. P14
CATCGAACAGATCCGTCGCATAGGTGATCTCGGCGACGAGCCCGTCGGCTCCGCCGTCGTCGTCCGTGGACTCGGACAGCGTCAGCTGCAGGTCGAACTTGGCCACCGAGGTGTCGATGGCTTGTGTCTCCAGGACGAGCCGGGGCAGCTCCACGTGGGTCGACCCGAGATTCTGGAAGGCCAGCATGACCTGGAACAGCGGGTGCCGCGCCGCCGACCGGGCGGGATTGAGCACCTCCACCAGCCGCTCGAACGGCACGTCCGCGTGCGCGAACGCACCGAGCGCGGCCTCCCGGGCGCGGGCGAGCTGCTCGGTGAACGGCTGGTCCGGGTCCACCTGGGTCCGCAGCACCAGGGTGTTGACGAACATGCCGACCACGTTGTCGAGTTCCTGCTCGCCGCGACCGGCCACCGGGGTGCCGACGGCGATGTCGTCGGCCCCCGACACCCGCGCCAGCAGCACCGACAGCGCCGCGTGCACCACCATGAACAGCGTGGTGCCGTGCCGGCGCGCGACGTCGTCGAGCGCGGAATGGACCTCGGCGGACACGACGAACCGCTCGGTGCCGCCGCGGAACGACTGCCGTGCCGGCCGCGGCCGGTCCGACGGCAGGTCGAGCTGGTCGGGCAGCCCGGCGAGGGTGGTGCGCCAGTAGGCGAGCTGGTCGGCGATCAGCGACTCCGGGTCGCTCTCGGAGCCGAGAAGTTCGTGCTGCCACAGTGTGTAGTCCGCGTACTGCACCGGCAGCGGCGGCCACGCGGGACGCTCCCACTCGATGCGCGCGGCGTAGGCGGCCATGACGTCACGTGCGACCGGTCCCATCGACCAGCCGTCGGCGGAGATGTGGTGCATGACGATCGCCAGCACGTGCTCGGTCGGGTCGATCTCGAACAGGTGGGCCCGCACGGGCACCTCGCGGGTCACGTCGAACCCGGTGGACGCGAGCGCCGAGATCTCCTGCTGCAGGTTCTCTTCCGTGATCGACGTCGGCGTCAGGTTGGGCACCGCCGTGGCAGCGTCCGTGACGACCTGCATCGGCCCGTCGGGCCCCTCGGGGTAGACGGTTCGGAGCGACTCGTGCCGGTCGATGACGTCCATGATGGCGACCTGCAGCGCGGTGATGTCGAGTTCACCGGACAGTCGCAGCGCGAAGGGCAGGTTGTAGGTGGCCGATTCGGGCTCGAACCGGTTCAGGAACCACATGCGCTGTTGGGCCAGGGACAGCGGGATCCGGTCGGGGCGCGGCTGGGCCACGAGCGGGATGCGGCGGCCGGCGCCGGCACGGTGTTCGACCCGCGCGGCCAGCGCGACGACGGTCGACGCCTCGAACAGCAGACGCACGGGCACCTGGGTGTCGAGGGCCGCACCGAGCCTGGACACGAGCTGGGTCGCGACGAGCGAGTTGCCACCGAGCTCGAAGAAGTCGTCGTCCAGCCCGACCCGGTCGATGCCGAGGACGCTCTCGAATGTGCCCGCGACGATCTCCTCGATCGGCGTGGTGGGGGCGCGGAAGGCCCGCGCCTCGAACACCGGCTCGGGCAGTGCCTTGCGGTCCACCTTGCCGTTCGGGGTGAGGGGGACGGCGTCGAGGACGACGCAGACCGAGGGAACCATGTAGGACGGCAGGAATCCGGCGACGTACCCGGTGAGCTCCTCGCTGTCGAGTCCCGCCTCGCCGTGGACGTAGGTGACCAGAGTGGTCTGCCCCGAGGGCATTTCGTGCCCGATCGTGGTGGCGAAGTCGACGGCGGGGTGCGAGAGGTAGGCGGCGTCGATCTCCCCCAGTTCGATACGGTAGCCGCGGACCTTGACCTGGAAGTCGGTCCGCCCGGCGTACACCAGCCGGCCCTCGTCGTCCCACCGTACGACGTCGCCGGTGCGGTACATGCGCTCGCCCGGCGCGCCGAACGGGGAGGCGACGAAACGGTCCGCCGTCAGTGCGGGCCGCCGGTGGTAGCCACGCGCGAGCGCGTCCCCGGTCAGGTACAGCTCCCCGGACACGCCGACCGGAACGGGGTGCAGCCGCGCGTCGAGCACGAGGGCACCGACCCCGGCCACGGGGGTGCCGATGGTGATGGGCTCGCCCGGGTGCAGTTCGCCGCGGGTGGTGACGATCGTGGTTTCGGTCGGGCCGTACGCGTTGAAGTAGCGGCGGCCGGGCGACCAGCGGGCGACCAGATCGGCGGTGGAGACGTCGCCGCCGACGTTGAGGACGCGCAGCGTGTCGAGATCGCGGGGGTCGACCGATCCGAGCACGGCGGGGGTGATGACGGCATGGGTCACCCCGTACGTCTCGATCAGGTCGTGCAGTTCGGTGCCACCCAGCACGTTCGCGGGTGTCACGACGAGTTCGGCGGCGGAGGAGCCGGCCATCAGCCACTCGAGCACCGACGGGTCGAAGCTGGGCGCGCACACGTGCAACACCCGTGACCGCTCGGTGACGCCGTACAGTTCGACGCTCTCCTGCACGAGCGCGGCGAGCCCGTGGTGGGTCACGGCGACGCCCTTCGGCAGGCCCGTCGACCCCGAGGTGTAGATCATGTACGCGACGTGGTCGAGGCGCAGCGGCGCGAGCCGGTCGGCGTCGCCGAGCGGCGCGGCCGAGGCCCGTTCGATCGCCGCGCGGGTCTCGTCGGCGTCGAGGGCGTTCCAGTCGAAATCCGCCGGCAGCTCCGGCAGGTGCGCGGCGGTGGTCAGACCGAGGACGGCGCCGGAGTCCCGGACGATGTGCCGGATGCGTTCGACCGGGTGGGCGGGATCGATCGGCACGTACGCGGCGCCGGTCTTGGCGACGGCCCACACGCAGTGCACCATCTCCGCGGAGCGCGGGAAGGCCAGGGCCACAATCGTCTCGGGTCCGACACCGCTGTCGACGAGGACGCGGGCGAGGCGGTTGGACCACTCGTCGAGCTCCCGGTACGTCAGGGCCGACTCGCCGCATCGGACGGCGATCGTATCGGGCGCGAGATCCACTCCAGCCGTGAGCAGTTCGACGAGCGGTCGCTCCGCACGATGGAGTTCGGGGCCGCGGACCGAGACGAGCCGGGCCTCCTCCTCGGGCGCGAGGAGGTCGATGTCACCGACGGGCGTGGCCGCATCGGCGACGATCGCTTCGAGGATCCGCACGAAACGCTGCCCGAAGACGTCGACGGTGTCGGTGTCGAACAGGTCGGTCGCGTACTCGAACACGGCATTGACGCCGGCCGGGCGCCCCTCGTCGTCGGTCCGCTCGACGAGCCACAGCTGCAGGTCGAACTTCGCGATCGGCACGTCGAACTCGGCCGCGGTGGCGCGCACCCCGGAGAACGAAATGTCGCGCGTTCCAGGAGATTCCACCGCCAACGCAGCCTGGAACAACGGGTGCCGAGCCGTGGACCGGGGCGGCTTGAGGACCTCCACGAGCCGCTCGAACGGGACGTCCGCATTGGAGAAGGCGCTCAGATCGGAGTCGCGGACCCGGTCGAGGAGTTCCTCGAAGCGCGCACCCGGATCGACCCGGGTACGCAGCACCAGCGTGTTGACGAACATGCCGATCAGGTCGTCGAGCAGACGATCACCACGGCCGGCGACGACGCTGCCGACGGCGATGTCGTCGGATCCGCTCAGTCTCGACAGGAGGACGGCGTACGCGGAGTGCATCACCATGAACAGCGACGCATGGTGCGAGCGGGCGACCTCGACGAGACCACGGTGGGTCTCGGCCGAGATCACGAACCGGCGCTTGTCGCCGCGGTAGGTGGCGACCGCCGGGCGGGGACGATCCGCGGGCAGGTCGAGCTGATCCGGGATGCCGTCGAGTTCCCGAGTCCAGTAGGCGATCTGCTGCGCGGAGATCGAGTTCGGGTCGGATTCGAGACCGAGCACGTCGCGCTGCCACAGCGCGTAGTCGGCGTACTGCACCGGGAGCGCGGACCAGCCGGGTTCGGAGCCGGCCGCCCGCGCCGCGTATGCGGCAACGATGTCGCGCACGAGCGGCTCGAAGGACGACCCGTCGGCGGCGATGTGGTGCAACACCATCGCCAGGACGAATTCGTCGTCCGCCAGCCGGTACAGCGCGATCCGGAACGGCACGTCGACGGCGACGTCGAACCCGCGCTGTGCCAGGGCCACGACCCGGTCGTGCAGCTCGGACGCGGTGATGTCGAGCACGGGGACCCGGCTGTCGACGTGTTCGACCGGCAGGATCACCTGTTGCGGTTCCCCGTCGACGGCCGGGTAGACGGTCCGCAGCGTCTCGTGCCGGGAGACGACGTCGCCGAAGGCGGCGTCGAGGGCGGCCGGATCGAGCGGACCGGTCAGCCGCACCGTGAAGGGCAGGTTGTAGGCGGCGGTGCCGGCGTCGAATCGGTTGAGAAACCAGATCCGCTGCTGCGCCGTCGAGAGGGGCAGCACGTCCGGCCGCGGGCCCGCGACGAGCGGCCGGCGGGCACCCGATCCGGACTGTCGTGCCACCCGGGCCGCGAGGCCCACGACGGTGGACGACTCGAACAGCACCCGCACCGGAACCTGGGTGTCCATGGCGGAGCCGATCCGGGACACGAGCTGGGTGGCGACGAGCGAGTTGCCGCCGAGTTCGAAGAAATCGTCGTCGAGGCCGACCTCGGCGACTCCCAGGACCTCGGAGAACGTCTCGGCCACGACCCGTTCGGCGGCGGTGCGCGGCGCCCGGAACATGCGGGCGCTGTTGAACACCGGCTCGGGCAGGGCCTTGCGGTCGAGCTTGCCGCTGGTGTTGAGCGGGAACGCGTCGAGCACCATCAGCGACGCCGGAACCATGTACGACGGCAGCGCCCGGCCCAGCGCCTCGGTCAGCGCCTCGGTGTCGATCGCGTGGCCGGGGGCGGCGACGAGGTAGCCGACGAGCTGGTCGCCGGTCGCCGTCGGCACCACGAGCACGACGGCCTGCGAGACCTCCGGGGCGGCGAGCAGGACCGCCTCGATCTCGCCCAGCTCGATGCGCTGACCCCGGAACTTGACCTGGAAGTCGGTCCGGCCGATGTAGTCGAGGTATCCGGCACCGTCCGCGCCGAGGCGCCACAACACGAGGTCGCCGGTGCGGTACATCCGGTCGCCCGGGGCACCGAACGGATCGGCGAGGAACCGGTCGGCGGTGAGGTCGGGGCGGCGCAGGTAGCCGCGCGCGAGCTGGACCCCGGCGAGGTACAGTTCGCCGGGCCTGCCGGGCGGCACGGGCCGCAGCCGGTGGTCGAGGACGTAGACGCGGCTGTTCCACTGGGGGACGCCGATCGGGACGGTGGTCACGTCCTCGGCCGTGGCGCGATGGTAGGTGATCGAGACCGCGGCCTCGGTGGGTCCGTAGAGGTTGTGCAGCTGCGCGGGGCACAGCTGGGCGAACGCGGCCGCCGTCTCGGCCGGCAGCGCCTCACCGATCACGAACACGTGACGCAGCGTGTCGCACGAGCCGGGCCGGGCATTGGCGACGAACACCGTGAGCATCGACGGCACGAAGTCGGTGACGGTGACCCCGTGTTCGGCGATCCGGTCGGCCACGTACATCGGGTCGCGGTGGCCGTCGGGGGTGGCGATCACCAGGGTCGCCCCCACACGCAGTGGCATGAAGAAGCCCCACAGCGACACGTCGAACGTCGTCGCGGTCTTCTGCAGGTACACGTCGGACGCCGACAGCGCGTACTGGTCGTTCATCCACCGGATCTGGTTGTCGATCGCCCGGTGCGTGACCGCGACACCCTTGGGACGCCCGGTGGAGCCCGAGGTGAAGATGACGTAGGCGGTGCTGTCGAGGCGTACCGGCCCGAGCCGGTCGGCGTCGGTGAGCGGGCGCGTGTCCAGGCCGGTGAGATCGATGCGGTCGATCTCGACCACATCGAGGCCGGCGGGCAGATCCACCCGGTCACGCGCGGTCGTGACCACGCAGACGGGCCGGGCGGTGTCGAGAATGTAGGCGGTCCGGTCCGCGGGGTGATCCGGGTCGATCGGCACCCAGGCGCCGCCGGCCTCGAGGATCGCGTACATGCCGACGAGCAGTTCGAGCGAACGCCGCACCGACAGTCCGACCAGGGACTCCGGTCCGACGCCGCGCGCGACGAGCAGCCGCGCGAGCGCGTTCACGCGGGCGTCGAATTCCGCGTACGTCAGGCTTTCGCCCTCGTACACGAGGGCCGTGGCGTCGGGTGTGCGTGCCACCTGCTCCTCGAACTCCGCGAGCAGCGTGCGGTGGTCGACGAGGTGCTCGGTGCGATTCCACTCGGTGAGCACCCGGGCGGTCTCGGCGCCGGTTCCGAGGGGCAGGTCCCATACCCGCCGCTCGGGATCGGCCGCGACGAATCGGTCGAAGAACTCCACGAACCGGGCGTGGTGCGCCCGGGACTCCTGCACGCCGTACAGGTTGGGGTTGGACTCGAAGTCGATGTGGGTGCGCGTGCCACCGCTCTTGTAGACGTTGACCCCGAGGTCCTCGATGAGACCGGTGGACAGGATGTTGATCCGTCCGACCATGTCGCCGAGGCGGACCTCGTTGTCGAACAGCATGATGTTGACCCACGGGCCGAAGAACGTGGAGCGGCCGCCGGCCGCACTCCCGGCGTCGCGGACGATGTCCTCGTGGCGGTACCGCTGGTGCCGCAGCGCTCCCGAGACGGCGGCGGTGGCCGACGCGACGAGCTGTCGCACGGTGGTGCCGGCGGCCACCTCGAGGCGCAACGGCACCACGTTGGAGACCATGCTGCCGGACCGGCGCAGTACCGCGGTGGTCCGCGCGGCGACGGGCAGGCTGAGCACGACGTCGGTGCGGCCGGTCATCTGGGCCATGTAGGCGGCGAAGGCGGCGATCACCGCGGTGGCGAGGCTGGTGTTCTCGCGTTCGGTGAAATGGTCGACGAGCTCCTCGACGCGGGCGCCGAGCGCGGCGCTGTCGATCCGGCTGACGGGGGCCGGCGGTGCGGGGCGACCGGCCAGGCTGGTGGGTTCGTCGATGCCTTCGATGACCGTCGACCAGTACTCGCGGTCGGTGTCGAACCGCGGCGAGTTCCGGTATCCGATCTCGGCCTCGTACACGGTGCGCACGTCCGAAGCCTTGTTGGGGCTGGGCTCGGCGCCCTCCACCGCGGCGGTGTAGAGCTCCGCGATGCGGGTCATGAAGGTCGCGGCACCGAAACCGTCGAGCGCGAGATGGTGGACGCGGTTGTACCAGAAGTAGCGGCGCTCGCCGATCTGCAGGACGGTGGCCGAGATCAGCCGGTCCTTGAGCACGTCCACCGGGGTGCTGCGGTCGGCGCGCATCCATTCCATCGCGGCCTCGCGCGGATCGTCCGCGTCCCGCAGGTCCACGTACCCGATGGAGGCGTCGAGGTTCGGATCGACGAGCTGGTACGGCTGCGCGTCGACCTCGAGGAACCGGAGGAAGCCGGAGCCCATCTCGAGGGCGGCGCGGGCGCTGGCCTCGAGCAGGAGGTCACGGTCGAGGTCGCCGACGAGCTCGACGTACTGGGCGATGTTCGCGGGCACCGACGGGTCGACGTGTTGCGCGAACCACATCCCGAGCTGTGCCGGGGAGAGGGGGAAGGCACCGTCCGGCACGTTCGCCGCGTTCGTGTTCGTCGTACCCGATCCGCCGACACTCAGCGAGTCCAAACCCCAACCTCTCTCTCACCGTCGGACGCAGGCCCGACCGTCGCGCCCGGTGACCCGGGCGAGCATCGTGCTCAGGTATATCTGCTGTTCAGGGGAGGAGCGTTACACGGCGGACAACGGCGCGAACGCCGCGAGACCCGCCGGGACAACGATCACCCCGCCTGTCGGCGCGGAGCTGCCCGAGCAGGTTACTCGCCGGTCGCCTTCCGGCCGCGTGACTTGCGCACCGGACCAATCTACAGGGTCGGTAAGGTCGGCTTCATCTTTGCCGCCGCGGTGTCGGAGCGGTCACCAGAGCACGGCGATGACGACGTTGAGGACACCGAGAGCACCGGCCGCGTGTGCCAGGGCGGCGGTCGAGCCCGGGTTCTGCCGTTCCTTCTTCAAACCGACGATCGCGATCACGAGGATGACGACGGCGACGACGAGCTTGACACCGATCTTCATGTGGTTCAGGTCGGCGCCGTCCGCCTCGTTGAGTCCCACCAGCGCGAGTCCGGTCACCACCTGCAGGATCGCGCCGTGCAGCATGCCGGCCACCACGCGCGGTTCCTTGATCACGGCGAGCCAGGAACCGATGATCCCGGCGAGGCCGATGAAGTGCAGGATGAGGAAGATGTCGATGGCGAGCGTCATGCGGCCATCGGACCACCCGAACAGGACAAATGTCCAGTCAGGTGATCCTCATCGCTCCCGGGCGGCGGTGGCGCGGGTCACCGCGCCTGCCGCTGCTGCGCATACCAGTCGAGCAACTCCGGTGTGTCGACCGCGCTGCGGTCGACGGTGCGGGCCGCGTCGGCCCCCTGGAACAGCCGCTTGATCGGCACCTCGAGCTTCTTGCCGGTGCGGGTGTGCGGGACACCGGGTGCGGCGACGATGTCGTCGGGCACATGTCGCGGCGAGGCCTGTTCGCGGATCACGGTGCGGATCTTCTCGCGCAGCGCGTCGTCGAGGGTGACGCCGTCGGCGAGCACCACGAACAGCGGCATCCAGTAGCCGCCGTCGGGCTGCTCGGCTCCGATGACGAGCGCTTCGAGGACCTCGGGGAGCTTCTCGACGGCCTGGTAGATGTCGGCGCTGCCCATCCGGACACCGTGCCGGTTGAGCGTCGAGTCGGAACGTCCGTGCATCACGACCGTCCCGCGCCCGGT
Organism: Rhodococcus sp. P14; assembly: GCF_000256505.1. Taxonomy (NCBI): domain Bacteria; kingdom Bacillati; phylum Actinomycetota; class Actinomycetes; order Mycobacteriales; family Nocardiaceae; genus Rhodococcus; species Rhodococcus sp. P14. The sequence goes on from NZ_AJFC01000403.1 coordinate 8,764, forward strand.
GATCGTGATCCAGTCGCCGTGCCGCCACACCCCGGGATAGACCGAAAAATTCGCCTCGCGGTAGCGGTGCCCGTCCGGGTCGTTCCAGAAGCGGACCGGCATCGACGGCATCGGGGCGGTCACCACGAGTTCCCCCACGTCGCCGCGGACCGGGCGGCCCTGCTCGTCGAACGCATCGAGCGCGACGCCGAGATACGGCACCGACAGCTCACCCGGCCACACCGGCACGGTGCGCACGGCACCGACGAACGCGGAGACGACATCCGTGCCGCCGGTGATGGACATCACGGGCACGTGCTCGCCGACGTTGTCGGCCAGCCACCGCGACGACGACGCCGGCAGCGTCGACCCGGTGACGCCGATCGCCCGCAGCGCGGACAGGTCGTGGTCCCGCCGGGGCACGACGCCCGCCTTGATGCAGGCCAGCACGTACCCCGGACTGGTCCCGAGCACGGTGACCCGTTCCTGTGCGGCGATCTCCCACAACCGGTCGACCCGCGGGTGCGACGGGCTGCCGTCGTAGCAGACGATCGTCGCCCCGACGAGCAGCCCGGCCGCCTGGAAGTTCCACATCATCCAGCTCGGGCTCGTGTACCAGAAGAAGGTGTCGTCGGATCCGAGGTCCGTGTGCAGCGACACCGCCTTCAGATGCTCGAGCAGGACACCGCCGTGCCCGTGCACGATGCCCTTCGGCAGACCGGTGGTCCCGGACGAGAACACGACCCACAGCGGATGGTCGAACGGCACCGGCTCGGGGCTCAGCGGGTGTTCCCCGACGGTGGCCGCCTCCCAGGTGAGCGCACCTTCGAGGTCCTGATGCGGGTCTGCGAGCCGGGGCACCACGACGGTCAGCGCCAGCGAGGGCAGCTGCTCCCGCAACCGGGCGACCGCCTCGGCGCGGGGGTGGGTGCGGCCGGCGAACCGGTAACCGTCGGCGGTGATCAGGGCGGTGGGGTCGAGTTGCCCGAGCCGGTCCAGGGCCGCGGGCGCCGAGTAGTCCTGACCGCAGGCCGCCCACACGGCGCCGATGCTTGCGGTGGCGAGCAGCGCGACCACGGCCTCGGGAATGTTCGGCAGGTAGCCGACGACGCGGTCGCCGACACCGACGCCGTGCTCGCGCAGGGTGGCGGCCAGCGCGGCCGTCTGCCTGGCGAGTTCGGCCCAGCTCAGCTCGGCGCGTTCCCCGTCCTCACCGACGTGCACGATCGCGGGGCGGTCGTCGCGCGCGTGCCGCAGGGCGTGCTCCGCATAGTTCAGGCGCGCCCCCGGGAACCAGACGGCCCCGGGCATCGTGGCGTCGTCCAGCGCGGGTCCCGGGTCGGTGCGCGACCGTACGTCGAACCAGTCCCACACGTCCTGCCAGAACGGTCCGAGATTGTCGACGGACCACCGCCACAGGGCGTGGTAGTCGGGGAGGGAGACGCCGTGGCGCCGTTCGACCCATCGGGCGAAGGCGGTGAGGCGGGCGCTCGCGACGTCCTGTTCGGTGGGGGTCCACTGGGGCGGGATCTGCGTGTCGGTCATGCCGTCGCGCTCCCTCGGTGATCACCCGAGCGGGCCTCGACGGCGCGGTGCAGGATCTGCTCGGCGTGC
>NZ_AJFC01000404.1:0-9604 GCF_000256505.1 Rhodococcus sp. P14
CCCAAGCTGTTGACCCTGCCCCCGGCGATCACGGAGTCCTGGGACTGGCAGCTGCAGGCCGCCTGCCGGGACGCCGACGCCGCGACGTTCTTCCATCCGGAGAACGAGCGCGGGGAGGCACGCACCGACCGCGTCCGCGCCGCGAAGCGAATCTGCCAGTCCTGTCCCGTGCTGACCCAGTGTCTCCGGCACGCCCTCGAGGCCGGGGAGCGGCACGGCATCTGGGGCGGGATGTCGGAAGAGGAGCGCCGCATCCTGCTGCGCCGGGCGAGCAGGTCACCCCATAGCCTGGAGCCATGGCAGATGGCCGTCTCTCCGAGATCCGCACGGGTGTCCGCGACTCCTGGGCAGTCGGTCTCGGCCTGATCCCGCTCGGCCTCGCGTTCGGGGTCGTGCTCACGCAGGCAGGTTTCGACTGGTGGTGGGCGCCCGTCTTTTCGACGGTGATCTACGCGGGCTCGATGGAGTTCCTCGCCGTCGGCCTGATCGGTGCGGTGACCCCGGTGGCGTCGATCGCGGCGGCGACCCTGCTGGTGAACTTCCGGCACGTGTTCTACGGACTGTCCTTTCCGCTGGAGAAGATCCGCAGCCGGCTCGGGCGGGCGTACGGCGTCTACGCCCTCACGGACGAGACCTACGCCATCGTCGCCACCAAGCGTCGCGACGAGCTGACCGGCGCGCGGATGCTCGCGGTCGCGGCGACGTGCCAGTTGCTGTGGGTCGCGTCCGGGACCGCGGGCGCCCTGGTCGGTGCGGCGCTGCCCGCGGGATTGTCGGGTCTGGAGTTCGCCCTCACGGCGTTGTTCGCCGTGCTCGCGCTCGACGCATTCCGTCTCGGGCGCGACCTGCCGGCGTCGGCCGCCGCGCTGGTGTGCGGCCTCGTCGGGGTGACCGTGTCGAAGGACGGCATGCTGGTGATCTCGCTGGGCCTGTTCGTCGCGTATCTGCTGCTGCGGTTCGTCTACCGCAACAAGGTGGCCCGTGCCTGAGTCGGTACCGGGCGCCGGCTACGTCGTCGGTGCCCTGATCGCGATGTTCGTCGTCACCGTGGGTCTGCGGGCGGTCCCGTTCGCCGCGCTCGCCCGGCTGCGGGAGTCGGACGTGGTGGGCTACCTCGGCGGCGCGATGCCGGCCGGGGTGATGGTCATCCTGGTGATGTACACGCTGCGCGACGTCGGTCCGGCGACGTGGCTACCGGCGGTGTTGGGCCTCGCCGGAACCGTCGCGGTGCACCTGTGGCGGCGGAGCGCGGCGCTGAGCACCGTCGCCGGAACCGCGATCTACGTCCTGGCCGGGGCGTTCTGGAGCTGAGCGGCGCGAGCGCCGGCCGGTGCCGGAACCGTGCCGGGACGGCGGGACCGGGCCGCGACGGCCGCCGCGACGAGCACCACGAGTCCGGTGACGCACTGGGCGTTGCCGAGAGTCTGCTGGATGGCCGACTCGACCCAGCCGTGCGTGGAGGTGTCCTCGAGCAGGTAGTTGGGCCCGACGAGGAAGACCAGCGCGGCCGGCAGCAGCACGGGCCACCACGAGCGGTACCGCGGAGCCAGCGCGACCGCGACGAGCAGCACGCTGTAGGCCCAGTGATGCGTCACCGCGATGGGCGCCGCGAGCAGGGTCGCGAGCGCGATCACCCCGAGCGCGACGACGTGCTCGCCCGATCGGGTGAAGCGGTGGGCGGCCCACAGCGCCCCGAGGACGACGAGTGCGACGCCCGCGAGCCAGGCGGCGGTGTAGGCGTGCCCCTCGACGCCCAGCCGGGCAAGCAGGCCGCTGAGCGCCTGATTGCGGAAGAAGTCCTGGTCCCCGGCCCGGTCGGTGGCCCAGGCCTCGGTGGTCCAGAAGTACACGGAGGACTCCGGGCGGAGCCAGTACGCGAAGCCCGCCACGGCGAGGAACGCACCGAAGGCGCGCGCCGCCGACGGCATGTCCCGCCGGAGCAGGAACAGCACACCGAACGCGGCCGGGGTCACCTTGATCGCGGCGGCGAGGGCGATCCCGACGCCGCGGAACCGCTGCGGGATCACGCCGAGGACGTCGGCGACGACGAGGGCCATGAGGAGGATGTTGATCTGCCCGAACAGGAAGTTGGAGCGGATGGGCTCGAGCCAGAGCGCCACGCCCAGTCCGGCGGTCGCGACCAGGTTCGCGCGACGGACGTCCATGTGCTCGAGCGAGACCTTCAGCACCCACCACACCAGGCCGATCAGGCCTGCGGTCCACAGCACCTGCATCAATGTCGCGTTCAGCAGGGGCAGCGGGGCGAAGAGGAACGCCGCGAACGGCGGATAGATGAAGCGGAAGCCCGAACTGGTGTGGAAGCCCTCGGTGTAGAGGGGGGTGTGGTGCAGGAACGCCCACCCCGCGTCGCGGAAGACCGACAGGTCCATCAGGTATCCGGTGACAGCGTTCTCGAGGTGGATGCCTGCGACCACGGCCGACACGAGCAGCCCTGCCCCCACGAGCAGCGAGTACCCGGGCCGGGCTCGAACTTCGGACAGCAGCACGGACGATCACCTCCGCTTGTCGGGACAGGAACCTCCCGGATACGTTACACAATCGTTGCCTTCGGGGCCGGATACGCGGGTTGCCCGGTCTCCCAGCACGTTTCCGGCCGCTTTGTCCTGTTCGGGCAGTTTCGGCGTGTGTCGTGTATCACGACGTCGTGACGAAATCGCGGTCTCTACCCCGTCGCCTAGACACGGACAGAAATTCCTGTCGTGGGGCGCTGCGACACTGGCCGCATGCCGCGCCGCGTGCCCGAGGAGCTCCTGCCGCATCTGCGCCGCGCCCGTGATCTCGCGGACCGGGAGTACGCGCGACCTCTCGACCTCACCGGGCTCGCCGCCGCCGCGGGGGTCTCGAAGTACCACTTCCTGCGTTGCTTCACCGCCGTGTACGGCAAGACGCCCGGCGTCCACCTCACCGAACGCCGCATCGAGCGGGCGCAGGACCTGCTGCGCGCGACGAATCTGACCGTGACGGAGATCTGTCACCTCGTCGGGTACAGCAGCCTCGGGTCGTTCAGCACCAGGTTCCGTCAGCTGGTCGGGGTCACCCCCAGCGAGTATCAGGCCGCCTTCGCCGAGTCCGGGGCGCCGCGCATCCCGGGCTGCTGGGTGTTCATGCACGGCCTGAGCGACCTCCGCTGAACTGCGCAATTTCGGAGAAGCTCGCACCGTGTCCGTCGCTCTACGGTCGAGACGTGCCACATCACCGATCCGGAGGACACGCCATGATCGCGAACATCTCCCTGGTGACCCTCTATGTCACCGATCAGGACGCGGCGAAGAAGTTCTACCTCGACACGCTGGGGTTCGTGGAAACCGCCGACGTGGCGATGGGTGAGGGCTTCCGCTGGGTGACCGTCGCGCACCCGGACCACCCGGAACTCGAGGTGACGCTGATGGTGCCCGGCCCACCCCTGAGCCCGGAGATGGCCGGGGCCGTTCGTCGCGCGCTGGCCGACGGCACCATGGGCGGCTTCGGGCTCCGCACCACGGACTGCCGCGCAGCGTACGAGGAGCTCACGGCCAGGGGCGTCGAGTTCACCCAGCCGCCGTCCGAGCGTCCCTACGGGGTCGAGGCGGTGTTCCGGGACAACTCGGGCAACTGGCTCGTGCTGGTGGAACCCCGTGAGTACACGCCCGGCGACTTCCGTTGATTCGGAATTCTTCGCTTCTCTCGGGATTTTCCGAGACAGGGATATAAAGCCGCAGATCCGCGTGCGACGCCACCGCGCCGCGCCGGCGGTACCCTCCTGTGCGGCGCCGGTCCGTCCGGCGCCGTGACGCACGGGAGGGAACCCATGAGGTGGCAGGCGTCGGCGATCGCCCTGCTCGTGGCGGTGCTGGCGGCGACGCCGGCCCGCGCCGACGAGCCCGCGACGGACGGGGTACCGGGGAGCGGACCGTGTGCCAGCGACACGTGGCGGCACGAGTCGCTGGTCCCGAAGGATCTCGACATTCCGGTGCCGTATCCGGTGATCACCACCGTGCCGTATCCGGCGCCGGAACCGGACCCGGTACGGATCGATCCACCGCCGTTGCCGGTCGATCCGTGCACCGATCCGTGCCCGGACCTGACCGACGAGCCGGCCCATCCGGATCCGGTCTTCCCCCGGATCGCCCTGAAGCCCAGCCCCTTCCACCTCGGCATTCCGGTGCCCGGGGAGGGTGCCGCGCCGCCGCCACCGCCGGCGCCCGAGACCCCGCCGATCGAGCCCGCCCCGCGGGTCCCCGCCCCTCCGGCTCCGCGCGTCGTCGAGGTCGCCACCGTGGCGAAGCAGACCGGTGCCGGGTCCGTCAACCGGACGGACAAGCGCTGGCAGGTGTACGGCACCGATCTCGGCCTCATGTGGGAGTCGGAGCCAGGCCGGATCGCCGTCGCGTTCGGCGACACCGTCGGCCGGGGCTTCCATCCGCCGGGCGGGCAGGGCGGCGACTGGCGCAGCAACGTGCTGGCCTTCTCCACCGACCGGGACCTGACGGACGGGATGAACTTCGACTCGATGATCCAGGACTCGCGATGCCACGCCGCGGAGATCCTCGGCAGCCGCAAGCTCGACAACGTCGAGATCACCACGATCCCGACGTCGGGATTCGCGATCGGCGGCCGCCCGTACCTGACGTACATGTCCATCCGGACGTGGAACAGCATCCCCGGCACGTGGTGGACCAACCACGGGGGCATCGCGTACTCGGACGACGGTGGTTCCACCTGGGTCGAGGATCCGCATGCGAAGTGGGACAACATCTTCGGCGTCACCAACTTTCAGGTGGCCGCGGCGGTGCCGGCGCACGGCTACGTGTACCTGTTCGGCACCCCCAACACCCGGCTCGGCGCGGTGGCGCTGGCCCGGGTGCCCGAGGACCGGGTGCTCGAGCCGCGCGCCTACCAGTACTGGCGCGACGGGAACTGGACCCCCGTCGGCGGATACACCGCGGCGACGCCCGTCGTGCACGGCCCCGCCGCGGAGTTGTCCGTGCGCTACGACGCCGCGGCGGACCGCTGGCAGATGACGTACCTGGACACCGCCGATGCCGCGATCGTCGTGCGGGAGGCCGCGTCACCCCAGGGGGTGTGGTCGGAGAGCGCGCGGCTGGTCGGGGTGGAGCAGCACCCCGAGCTGTACGGCGGGTTCATGCATCCGTGGTCGACGGACGAGGACCTGTACTTCATGCTCTCGACGTGGTCGGACTACAACACCTTCCTGCTGCGGGCGAGACTCGACCGTTGAACCACGCGCACATGCGCCCGGACCGAATGTCACACCGGTTCGATGTCATCGAACCCATGTGACATTCGGCCACGAGGTTAGCGGCCGGCGGCCTCCTCCAACGCGGCGAGGACCGGGTGCACGTGATCGGGCAGGCCGTCGGGGAGCGGTCCCGACCATGCCTGCTCGACGTCGCGAACGGACGCGGAGAGGCGGTCGAAGAGCTTCTTGCCCCGCACGCTCAGATAGACCCGGGTCTTCCGGCGATCGTGGGCATCGACCTCGCGGTATACCGCCGCAACGGAGACCAGGCGGTCGACGACCCGAGTGAGTGTCGGCGCCGGGGTCCGGGTCCGATCGCGCAGTTCGGCCATCGTCAGTCCCGGCCGGACCGCGAGTGCCTCGAGTACGAGGAAGTGGTCCATGTTGAGCTCGTCGGACGAGAGGACGGTCTCGATCGACTGTGCGGCGAGGCGTGCGGCGAGGACGAGCGCGGTCGTCGCAGATGCTTCCATCGAGGTGGCAACACCCTTGTCCGACATGACAGCCCCCGAGCTATTGCATAGTTCGCGCCTCGCCAATAATACTTCCAAGTGAAATGATAGCCTACGTGCGGGTCGTGGCCCGCGGTGCCGTGAGGGCATCGACGTGAGCGCGGTGCTCGATCGTGCACGCGCGTCACAGTGGCGCGTGGCCATGGTCGTGCCGCTGCAGGGGCCGGCCGGTCTGTTCGGCCCGTCCTGCGAAGCGGTGAGCGAGTTGGCGGCGCGCGACCTGAATTCGTCGGGCGGCGTCCTCGGTCGCGAGGTCTGTGTCCAGATCGTGGACGGAGGCGGCGACCCCCGGCGGATCGCCACCGAGATTCGTCGTCTCGTGTCCACTCGTGCGATCGATGCGGTCAGCGGCTGGCACATCTCGTCCGTGCGTCATGCCATCGCCCCGGTGGTGACCGGCCGCGTTCCGTACGCCTACACCTCCCTCTACGAGGGAGGTGAGAGCCGAGGCGGCGTCTACTGCTGCGGCGAAACCCCCGCGCAGCAGATCGCGCCTGCGCTGAAATGGCTGCGGGAGAACGTAGGGACGCGGCGCTGGTTCGTCGTCGGGGACGACTACGTATGGCCCCGCGGTTCCCTCGGCGCGATACGCATGTACGCGCACGAGTTCGACCTGCAGATCGTCGGCGAGTCGTTCGTCGACCTCGGGCGCGCCGACATGAGACATGTCGTGGACGCGGTCGCGGCTTCCCGGTGCGACGGGGTGGTGATGCTCCTCGTCGGCCAGGATGCCGTCGAGTTCAACCGGGCCTTCGCGCGGCGAGGACTCGCCGACCGGGTCGTCCGATTCAGCCCTCTCATGGAAGAGAACATGCTGCTTGCGAGTGGGCCGGCGGCGACGAAGAACCTCTACGTCGCCGCCGCCTACTTCCGTTCCCTGGTCGGCGCCGACTCGATGGATCTGCTCACCGGGTACGTAGCGATGCACGGGCCGCACGCGCCCGCGCTGAACAATGCCGCCGAGTCCTGCTACGAAGGCATGAACACCTTGGCCAGTCTCGTGGCCCGCGCCGGAACGGCGGATACGGCCGATCTCGACGACGTGGTGGACGGGACTGCGTTCGACGGACCGCGAGGCCCGGTCGAGTTCCGAAACGGAGTGGCTCGACAGAGGATTCACCTGTCCATCGCTGACGGTGTCGACTTCGAGATCCTCACGTCGTTCTGACGAACACTCGTTGACATGTGTGGCGCGGGCCACTACTTTCATTCGAAACAGTTTCATTTGGAAGTAAGGCGAGGTGTCCGGTGGGCAATGTCGGTTTGCTGTACGTGGGAGCGGTCCTCCTCGTCAACGGGTTGATGCTCCTCTCCGTCGTACCTGTCAGGTCGGCCGCAGTGTTGAACCTGTTCGTCGGCGCACTGCAGTGCGTCATACCTACCGCCCTGCTGATCCAGGCCCAGGGGGACACGGCGGACGTTCTGGCCGCATCCGGCCTGTACCTGTTCGGGTTCACCTATCTGTACGTGGGAATCGTGAACCTGGCCGGACTCGAGCCGCAGGGCATCGGATGGTTCTCCGGCTTCGTCGCGGTCGCCGCCCTCGTCTACTCGGCGTTGTCGTTCACCGTCGTCGGCGACCCCGTCTTCGGGGTCATCTGGCTCTCGTGGGCGTTCCTGTGGGCGTTGTTCTTCCTGGTCCTCGCTCTCGGGTTCGACGGACTCACCCGATTCACGGGATGGGTCGCGATCCTCCTCAGCCAGCCGACATGTACCGTCCCGGCGTTCCTCGCCTTGACCGGCAGCCTCCACGCCACCGCGTTCACCGCGGCCGGGTGGGCGTCGGTCCTCGCCGTCCTCGTGGGGATCGCCGCTGCGCTCGGCTTCCCTGCATCCGCTCGTCCCGACGAAAAGCCTTCCCCCCAATACGGTCCCGTCCACAACTGAGCCCGGCGACCGCGCCGGGCGAACTCGAAGAAGGAGCACGATATGCGACACGGAGACATCTCCTCCAGCAGCGACACCGTCGGCGTGGCGGTGGTCAACTACAAGATGCCGCGCCTGCACGACAAGGCCGGGGTGCTCGACAACGCACGACGCATCGCCGACATGATGATCGGGATGAAGTCGGGTCTGCCCGGACTCGACCTGGTGGTGTTCCCCGAGTACTCGACGCAAGGAATCATGTACGACGAGCAGGAGATGTACGCGACTGCAGCGACCATCCCCGGCGACGAAACGGCGATCTTCTCGGCGGCGTGCCGGGAGGCCGACACGTGGGGCGTCTTCTCGATCACCGGTGAGCAGCACGAAGCCCACCCGGCCAAGCCGCCGTACAACACCCTGATCCTGGTGAACAATCGGGGCGACATCGTCCAGAAGTACCGCAAGATCCTGCCCTGGTGCCCGATCGAGGGCTGGTACCCGGGTGACACCACGCACGTCACCGACGGTCCCAAGGGACTGAAGATCTCCCTGATCATCTGCGACGACGGCAACTACCCCGAGATCTGGCGTGACTGCGCGATGAAGGGCGCCGAACTGATCGTGCGTTGCCAGGGCTACATGTACCCCGCGAAAGACCAGCAGGTGCTGATGTCGAAGGCGATGGCGTGGGCGAACAACTGCTACGTCGCCGTCGCGAACGCCGCCGGGTTCGACGGTGTCTACTCCTATTTCGGGCACTCGGCGATCATCGGATTCGACGGACGCACCCTCGGGGAGACCGGGGAAGAGGAGTACGGCATCCAGTATGCCCAGCTGTCGGTCTCGGCCATCCGCGACGCTCGCGAGAACGACCAGTCGCAGAACCACCTCTTCAAGCTGCTGCACCGCGGCTACTCCGGTGTCCACGCGGCCGGCGACGGAGACAAGGGGGTCGCGGACTGCCCGTTCGAGTTCTACAAGCTGTGGGTGACCGATGCTCGGAAGGCGCAGGAACGTGTCGAGGCCATCACGAGAGATACGGTGGGAGTGGCCGACTGCCGAGTCGGTTCGCTGCCCGTCGAAGAGACCGCCGAGGCGTAGCCGCGGATGCCGGGAGCCCAGATGCCCTATCTCACCGACATGTTCCACGACCAGAATCGCACCCGGGTGAAGGTCGCGGAACCGGCCGACGCCCCAGCGGACGAGGGGGATCCGACGATGCTGTCGCACAGGCTCAACGCCTGCATCGTCGGGCAACGGCCCGCGATCGACGCGGTCGTCCGCGCCGTGTCGCTGGCACGGGTCGGCGCGCACGACCCGACACGTCCCCTCGCCAACATCCTCCTCGTCGGACCCACCGGCGTCGGCAAGACCGAACTCGTCCGTCGAGTCGCGGCGGAGCTGCGGTCCGGACCCGACGACATGTGCCGGATCGACATGAACACGCTCGCCCAAGAGCACTACGCCGCCTCATTCTCCGGAGCGCCACCCGGGTACGCAGGCAGCAAGGAGTCGTTCACGCTGTTCGACAGGAGCAGGATCGAAGGCGACCCGTACACCCCGGGAATCGTGCTCTTCGACGAGGTGGAGAAGGCGGATACCACCGTTCTGAGGGCGCTCCTGCAGATCCTCGACCACGGGGAACTGCGGCTCGCCAACGGCCAGCAGACGATCTCGTTCCGCAACAGCTACGTGTTCCTCACGTCGAACCTCGGATCCCGCGAGGTGGCACGAAGACGACGCGCCCCGTGGGCGCGGTTGGCTCGCCGCGCCGGATGGGGGCCACGGTCGGAGCGCAGCCGCGTCGTCGTTCGGAACGCGGTGGAACGGTTCTTCGATCCCGAGTTCTTCAACCGCCTCGACGACACGGTGGTGCTGAACGAGTTCGACGACCGGACGGCTGAGGAACTGACGCGCCGGGAGATCGAGATCGTCACACGCCGGCTCGCCCGCCGAGCGATCGCGG
>NZ_AJFC01000405.1:0-6125 GCF_000256505.1 Rhodococcus sp. P14
CTCGGCGACCCGGCCGACCCGGACTCGCTCGCCGCCGCCCAACTCGACTACTGGCGCGAGACCCTGTCCGGGGCACCGGAAGTGCTGGCGCTGCCCACCGACCGGCCCCGCCCGCCGCACCAGTCGTTCCGCGGCGCCACCGTCCGCTTCGACGTCGGTGCCGAGCTGTACCGGGCCGTCGGCGAACTGGCCCGCACCCACGGCGCCACCCCCTTCATCACCGTGCACGCCGCCCTGGCGGTGCTGCTGTCCCGGCTGTCGGGCAGCGACGACGTCACCGTGGGCACCCCCGTCTCCGGTCGCGGCGACCGTGCCCTCGACGATCTGGTCGGCATGTTCGTCAACACCGTGGTGCTGCGCACCCCCGTCGACGCGCAGCACACCTTCGCCGAACACCTGACCCGCGTGCGGGACCGGGACCTCGACGCCCTCGCCCACACCGACCTGCCGTTCGACGCCCTGGTCGATGCCGTCCCCGGCCACCGGTCCGAGGCGTACGCGCCGCTGTTCCAGGTGATGCTGGCATTCCAGAACACCGAGTCGGCCCGCCTGCAGCTACCCGACCTGACCGTCGACGTCTCCGAAATCGACACCGGCACCACCAAATTCGATCTGCACCTGACCCTGACCGAGGTCCCCGGCCACGACGGCGCCGCCCTCACCGGCGCCCTGTCGTATGCGACCGACCTGTTCGACCCCGGCACCGTCACCGCCCTCACCGAGCGGTTCGTGAGGCTGCTCACCGCCGTGACCGCCGCCCCGCACGTCCCCGTCGGCGACCTCGACCTGCTCGAGGGGGGAGAACGGGAGCTGATCCTGCGGCGCTGGAACGCCACCGACGCGCCCCGCACCGCGCACACCCTCGCCGACCTGTTCGCCCGGCAGGCCGCCCGCACGCCCGACGCCGACGCCGTCGTGTTCGGCGACGAGACCGTGACGTACGCCGACTTCGACGCCCGCACCAACCGGCTCGCCCGGCACCTGATCGCCGCCGGGGTCGGTCCGGACCGTCTCGTCGGTCTCGCGATGCGCCGCTCGGTCGAGCTGCTCGTCGGGATGTACGCGGTGATCAAGGCCGGCGGCGCGTACCTGCCGCTCGACCCCGACCATCCCGCCGACCGGCTCGAGTACGTCCTGGACAACGCCCGCCCGGTGTGCGTGCTCACCACCACCGCCGACCGGACACCGCTGCCCACCTCCGTCCCGGTCCTCGAGCTGGACCGGCTGGAGCCGAGCGGCGAGTCCGCCGCCGCCCTCACCCCGCAGGAGCGCACCGCCCCGCTGACGGGGGACCACCTCGCCTACGTGCTCTACACCTCCGGCTCCACCGGCCGCCCCAAGGGGGTCGCGGTCCCGCACGCCGCGATCGTCAACCGGCTGCGGTGGATGCAGCACGCCTACCCGCTCACCGCCGAGGACACCGTCCTGCAGAAGACCCCGTTCACGTTCGACGTGTCGGTGTGGGAGTTCTTCTGGCCGTTGCACACCGGGGCTCGGCTCGTCGTCGCCGCACCCGACGGGCACCGCGACCCCGCCTACCTGACCACCGTCGTCGAGCAGCAGCACGTCACCGTGGCGCATTTCGTGCCGTCCATGCTCGCGGTGTTCGTCGCGGCCACCGACGCGGGCCGCTGCCCGTCGCTGCGGCTGCTGTTCTGCAGCGGCGAGGCGCTGCCCCCTGCCACGGTCACCGCCGCCCACGCGGCGTTCCCCGCCGCCGCGCTGCACAACCTGTACGGGCCCACCGAGGCCGCCGTCGACGTCACCTCGTGGGCGTGCACCGACGACGACGCCGACGTCGTGCCGATCGGTGCACCGGTGTGGAACACCCGCGTCCACGTCCTCGACGCGCGGCTGCACCCCGTCCCCGTCGGTGCCGTCGGCGAGCTGTACCTGTCCGGCATCCAGCTCGCCCGCGGCTACGTCGGGCGCGGCGACCTGACCGCCGACCGGTTCGTCGCCGACCCCTTCGGTCCACCCGGCACCCGCATGTACCGCACCGGCGACCTCGTGTCCTGGCGCCGCGACGGCAACCTGGTCTACCTCGGCCGTTCCGACTTCCAGGTCAAGCTCCGGGGGCTGCGAATCGAACTCGGCGAGATCGAGCACGCGTTGCTCGCCGACCCGGTCGTCGCGCAGACCGCCGTCGTGGTGCACCGGCCCACCGGCGCCGCCGACGGTTCCGACGGGGTGCTCGTGGCGTACGTGGTACCCGAGTCCGACCGCACCGTCGACACCGCGGCCCTGCTCGAGGCGGCCGCCGCCCGGCTGCCCGGCTACATGGTGCCCACCCACGTCGTCGTCCTCGACCGGCTCCCGCTGAACCCGAACGGCAAGCTCGACCGCAAGGCCCTGCCCGCCCCGGATCTCGCCGCCGACCGGGCGGCGGAACACGTCGCGCCGCGGACCCCGGTCGAACAGGTGCTGGCCGAGATCTTCGCCGATCTGCTCGCGGTACCGAGGGTCGGTGTGCACGACAACTTCCTGGAACTGGGCGGAAACTCGTTGCTGGCCATGCGGATGGCCGCGCGGATCGCCGCCGCGACCGGCGCCGAGGTGGGCGTGCGGGACCTGTTCGACGCACCCACCGTCGCGGCCCTGGCCGAGCGGCTACGTGACCGTGACGCCGCCGCCCGGCCCCCGCTCGCCGCCGTGACCCGGCCGCCGGTGGTCCCGCTGTCCCCGGCGCAGCAGCGCATGTGGTTCATCAACCAGTTCGACACGACGTCCCCGGCCTACAACATCGCCGTCGCGTTGCGCCTGGCCGGGACGCTGGACCACGCCGCGCTGCGGGCCGCCGCCGCCGACGTCGCCGCCCGGCACGAGACACTGCGCACGCGCTACCCGCTCACCGACGACGGCCCGGTACAGGTCGTGCTGCCCGTCGCGGTGTGGCAGCCCGACTTCACCGTCACCCCCGTCGAGACCGAGGACACGGTGCCCGCGCACATCGACCGGATCGTCGGCACCGGCTTCGACGTCGCCACCGAGGTGCCGGTGCGGATCCGGCTGCTCACCGTCACCGACACCGACCACGTGCTGGTCCTGGTCGTGCACCACATCGCCGCCGACGGATTCTCGATGGGACCGCTGGGGCGGGATCTGATGACCGCGTACGCCGCCCGCGCCGAGGGGCACGCCCCCACCTGGTCGCCGCTGCCGGTGCAGTACGCCGACTACACGCTGTGGCAGCACACCGTGCTGGGCGACGAGTCCGAGCCCGCCTCCCTCGCCGCAAGGCAGCTCGCGTTCTGGCACGACGCCCTGGCCGGGGCACCGGAACTGCTCGAGCTGCCGTGGGATCGGCCGCGCCCGGTGCAGCAGTCCGGCCGCGGTGCCCGCGTGGCCTTCGAGATCGGCACCGACACCCATCGCGGGATGCTCGCGTTGGCCCGCGCGCACGACGCGTCGCTGTTCATGGTCGTGCATGCGGCGCTCACGGTGCTGCTGGCCCGGCTGTCCACCAGCGACGACATCGTGATCGGCACCCCCGTCGCCGGCCGCGGCGACCGCGCCCTCGACGATCTCGTCGGCATGTTCGTCAACACCGTCGTGCTGCGGGCCCCGGTCGACGAACGCGAACGGTTCGATTCGCTGCTGCGGCGCGTCCGCTCGGCGGACCTGGCGGCCTTCGGCCAGGCCGACGTCCCGTTCGAGCGGCTCGTCGAGGCCCTCGACCCGCCCCGGTCGACGTCCTACCCGCCGCTGTTCCAGGTGCTGCTCGAATTCCAGGACATCGAGCGCCCCGACATCGCCCTGCCCGGGGCGACGGCCCGCGTGCTCGACCTCGATCCGGGCCTGTCCCCGTTCGACCTGCAGCTGTCGATCGCCGAACGGCCCGCCGGATCCGGCGTGCAGGCGGCGTTCACGTACGCCACCGACCTGTTCGACGCGGCCACAATCGCCTCGTTCGCGGACCGGTTCGTGCGGATCCTCGACGCCGTCACCGCGGATGCGGCCGTGACGGTGGGGGACGTGGAGATCGTCACCCCCCGCGAATTCGCCACCCTCGCCCCGGCGCGGGGCCGGCCCGCGGTCTCCCCCCAGCTGTGGCCCGAACTGCTGTCGTCGGTGGCGGCGATCGTGCCGGAGGCGGTCGCGCTGTCGTTCGAAGGCCGCACCGTCACCTACGGTGAGCTCGACGCCTGGTCCAACCGGCTGGCCCGGGTCCTCGTCGAGCGCGGCGTCGGACCCGAATCCTTCGTCGCGCTGGGGATTTCCCGATCGATCGAGTCGGTGGCGGCGGTGTGGGCGGTGACCAAGTCCGGGGCGGCGTTCGTCCCCGTCGATCCCGGCTACCCGCCCGAGCGGATCGCCTACATGCTCGACGACTGCCGGGCCGTCCTCGGGCTGACCACCACCGCCCACCGTGACGTGTGGCCCGCCGACTCGGTGCCGTGGCTGCTGCTCGACGACCCCGGCCTGCGCCGCGGACTCGACGACGTCTCGCCCGCCCCGGTCACCGACGACGACCGTCGGGCCCCGCTGCGGTACGACCATCCGGCCTACCTGATCTACACCTCCGGCTCGACCGGTCGACCCAAGGGCGTCGTCGTCACCCACCGCGGCCTGACGAACCTCAATGCCGAAGTGCGCGAACACTTCTCGATCACCCACCGGGCCCGCGTGTCGCATCTGGCCTCGCCGAGCTTCGACGCGTCCCTGTTCGAGCTGACCAAGGCGTTCTGCGCCGGCGCCACTCTCGTCATCGTGCCGCCCACCGTCTACGGCGGCGAGGAACTCGCCCGCATCCTGCGCGAGGAACACATCACCCACGCCTTCGTCACCCCCACCACCCTCGCCTCCCTCGACCCCACCGGGCTCGACGAGCTGCGCGTGCTCGTCGTCGCCGGGGAGGCCTGCCCACCGGAACTGGTCGACCGGTGGGCGCCGGGCCGGCACATGTACAACGGCTACGGCCCGTCCGAGGCCACCATCGAAACCAGCGTCAGCCCCGACATGCGTCCGGACACCACCGTCACCGTCGGCGGCCCCGCGATCGGTTTCCACGAGGTCGTCCTCGACGAACGACTGCGGCCTGTCCCCACCGGGGTCGCCGGTGAGCTCTACATCGCCGGCGCCGGCCTCGCCCGCGGCTACCATCGTCGCCCCGACCTGACCGCCGCCCGATTCGTCGCCGACCCGTTCGGGGCGCCGGGGGAGCGGATGTACCGCACCGGCGACGTGGTGCGCTGGCGCACCGACGGCGACCTCGAGTACCTCGGGCGTTCCGATTTCCAGGTCAAGGTCCGTGGGTTCCGCATCGAACCCGGCGAGATCGACACCGTCCTCGCCGCCCACGACGATGTCGCGTTCGCGGTGACGATCGGGCACCCCGCCCCGTCCGGCGACACCGCCCTCGTCGCCTACGTGCTGCCGGAGACCGGCCACCACGTCGACACCGCCGCGCTGCGCGCCCACGTCGCCGGGCAACTGCCGGCGCACATGGTGCCCGCCGCGGTCGTCGTCCTCGACGAGATCCCGCTCACCCCCGTCGGCAAGCTCGACCGCCGCGCCCTGCCGGTACCCGACCTGTCGGCCACCGGCGAATACCGCGCCCCGGCCACCGAGACCGAGACCGTCATCGCCGAGATCGTCGCCGAGGCCCTCGGCCACGAGAAGGTCTCCGTCGACGACAGCTTCTTCGACCTCGGCGGGAACTCGCTGATCGCCACCCGGGTGGTCGCCCGCATCAACGCCGCCCTCGGCACCGACGCCGGCGTGCGGGCATTGTTCGAGGCCCCCACGGTGCGGACCCTGGCCGCCCGCATCCTCGACGACCACGCCGGCGGCCCCCGCGTCCCCCTCACCGCAGGCCCGCGCCCGGATAGGATCCCGCTGTCCCCGGCGCAGCAGCGGATGTGGTTCGTCAACCAGTTCGACACCACCTCGGCCGCCTACAACATCCCCCTGGCGATCCGGCTGACCGGCCGCCTCGACCGGGCAGCGCTCACCGCCGCCGTGCACGACCTGATCGCCCGTCACGAAACCCTGCGCACCTGGTACCCGAGCGAGAACACCGGACCGGCGCAGCTGGTCACCGACCCCGTCCAGGCCACCCCCGACCTCGATCCGGTCCCGGTGTCCGCCGATGGACTGGCGCAGCGGGTGGCGGCGGAGGTGAC
>NZ_AJFC01000406.1:0-5956 GCF_000256505.1 Rhodococcus sp. P14
GTCAAGGGCATCCTCGACCGCAAGGACAAGCTGATGGGCTTCGGCCACCGCGTCTACCGCGCCGAGGACCCGCGGGCGCGGGTGCTGCGCGACACCGCCAAGCGGCTGAACGCCCCGCGCTACGAGGTCGCCGCGGCGCTCGAACAGGCCGCCCTCGCCGAGCTGCGCGAGCGTCGCCCCGATCGCGCCATCGAGACCAACGTCGAGTTCTGGGCCGCGGTGATCCTCGACTTCGCCGAGGTCCCGGCCGCAATGATGCCGGCGATGTTCACCTGCGGCCGCACCGCCGGCTGGTGCGCGCACATCCTCGAGCAGAAGCGCCTGGGCAAGCTGGTGCGCCCGGCCGCGATCTACACCGGCCCTGCACCCCGCACCCCCGAGTCCGTCGAAGGCTGGGGCCAAATCCTCCACCCCAACCGATGATTGGACGCTCACCGGTGAGAAAGCGGTCTCCGCGCAGCGAGGTCACTTCGGTCAGTGCCCCTGATCCCTGATCCATCGTCCCTGATTCGGATCCGACGTCCCGCCAGCTTCGGGCGAGCAATTTTCTGCAGGCACACGTGAGCTGCCGGTCTACCCGGCATGCCACTCGAGTTTCCGGTCGTGCCCTGCTGGGCGGATGGTCTGGCGGTAGCCACTGGTGGGCTGCTCGCGATCTCGAAGAGGCGACGCGCGGCCGACTCCCAAGACCAACCGGTCGGCAAGTGCAAAGACAGGCGGCGTCCAGAGGACACGACTCGGGTCGGGAGGTTGAACAGAAGGGTCCGCAGCGTCGCCCAGCGGGCGCGGGCATGACGCGGCGAGGCAGTGGCGCCGGCGGCGCGAGCGAGGTTGAACGCGATCACAGCGAGCGCGAGCCAGGTCGCGTTCGCCGTGTACCTTCCCGACGGCAGGTGCGCGAGTGGCCCGTCCTTCGACTCCACGATCGCCTGCTCGACGATCGCGCGGTCACGGTGCCGAGCGTCGGCCTCGACGGTTGTCAGGGTCGAGTTGGTCACGAACGCATGATGGCAGTGGGCGGCGGACAACTCTTCCTCCCCGGCGTCGGCCGCCGGATTCAACCGCTTCACGCGGCGGACCACCATGTGGCAGGTGACGTGCTCGGCCTTCCGCCTCGAGGTGAACACGGTGACCGCTGTTTCGGTGACGTCGGCACCGGATATCCAACGGGTCTTCTCGTCGTCCCGGATCGCGTTCGGGTAGGTGATCGGCGTCCACCCAGCCTCGTCGATCCCGGCGAACGAGGCTCTGTGCCCAGCGTCGACGGGGCCGCGCACACCGCCGAGGCGCCGTCCCATCGCGCCGTGCCGGAGAATGTCGAGGCCGTCGATGCTGTCCGCACCGGCGAGCATGCCCGCGACGATGCTCGCGGACTTGGCCGCGAGGTTCGATGACTCGACGCTCAGAGGTTTCTCGAGCAGTTCGTGCAGGCCGGCGGTCTCGGCCAGTCGCATTACCGGCACCAGGCCTGCGGCCGACACGAGGTTCGGGTCATCGAAAACGCGGATGACGGAGTGAACTGCTTCCAGCTGCGAAATGCCTCTTTTCTGGAGCAGGAATACTCAGCGACTCAGATTCTCCTGCCCTACAGAGGCTCTCGTGCTATGCGACACGCTCGCCCCGTCACATCACCGGTGGATCAGGGTTCATCGAAGAGCATGGAACATTGTCCGCCGGTCCGTCAGGTATTGGTCCGGAGGCGTAGAACCGCGTGGACAAGACTGTCATCGGAGACCTCGCTCGGACTCGTGCGTTTGTCGGCAGCCTCGAATGGGGAGCATCTCACCGCGACCACTTGCTCACCTCAGGCCCTGCGTCATCTCGACACAGGTCTGCAAAGCGCGAAGATCGCGAGGAGCTCGCATGAGCCGCCTGTGAGATCTGTAGAACAGCAACCTGATATGCACGTCATATCGTGGCCCGACGATCAACACAGCTTCGTACCCGACCAGGACGGGCATCCCGTTTACTGCAGGGATTCAAAGTTGACCAGGCAGTCATGTATGGCTATTCTCACATCCGCGGATGAGTCGGGCTTACGTCACCGCAGACTTGGGACAGAAACCCTGCCGTTCGGGTGTCCCGACCCGGGCTGCCATGGGCCCTGGGTCACAAGAGTTCAGTGGGGAGGTGCGGTACTCGCACTGGGGCGAGCACAACCGCCCGACCCCGAGGCATTTCTGCGACCTCGGATGTGCCGCAGCCACTGTTGTGTCCAACGCACTTTCATCGAATTCCTCAAGCAGAAAGTGGAACCCGGTATGCCTACCTCTGGCTACACGCTCACCGAACGATTGAACCGTATCCCGGTTCTCACGACTCGCCACAAAGTGTGGGGCGCGGTCCTAGCCGGTCTTCTGATATTCGAGATGGCCGATCTGAATGCTTTCGCCTACGTCGCCCCGACGTTGCGTCAGCAATGGGGACTATCCGTCGATGCAGTTGCACTGATCAGCGCCAGCGCCTTTCTCGGCATGTCGCTCGGCGCAGTGATCGGCGGGATTCTCGCCGATCGTTTCGGTCGCAAGCGCTTGCTCGTATGGGGCACAGTGTTCTACTCGGGCTTGTCGATTCTGTCCGCAACATCGAGCGGGCCGGTACAACTGGCAGCGTATCGATTCTTCATCGGGGCGGGCCTCTATGCCGTAACGGTCGCAGCACTGACCTACGTCGCCGAGATGTTCCCGCGAAACCACCGCGGCAAGGTTCAGTCTCTCCTCTTGGCTGTCGCGTTGCTGGGAATCCCGTTGATGTCCTGGGTGAGTCGCTGGGTTGTCCCCATGGGTGCCAACGGGTGGCGCTGGGTTTTTGTCGCTGGTGGAAGCGGGCTGGTCGTCGCTGTCGTCGCATCGCGCCTTCTTCCGGAATCGGTCCGGTGGCTTGAACAGCATGCCGGTGCTGTCCTGAACAATCAGAGTGAAGACATCGTTGCCGATATCGAACGACGGTCGGTGCGCATCACAGGCACTGACCTTCCCGTTCCGGTAACTACCCCCGCGGTTCCCGTCGGAACCGCTAGCGACCTGGTTCGCAGCGGCTATCTCAAGCGCGCGGTGGTCATGTCGGTGACGCTCGCGTTCGCAACCTCAGCGTTCTACGGTTACAACTCTTGGATGCCGGTCCTTCTCACCGAGCACGGCTTCAGCACCGACAGCAGTTTGACCTACACCTCCATTCTCGCTGTCGCGGCCTGCCCAGGAGCGCTGCTGGCGTTTCTCTTCATCGAGCGCGTCGAACGTCGTACCGCCATCATGGTCATCTACCTGTTGACCGCGATACTGCTCGTGGTGTTCGGCACCACCGAATCCGACGTGATCTTCGCATCATCCGGAGTCATTATCAGTTTGTTGCTGTACTGCAACACTGCAGTGATGTACACCTACATGCCTGAAATTTTCCCAACTCATTTGCGAGCGTTGGGGACCGGAATACCCAACAGTGTCGGTCGCCTCGCCACTGTTGTGTGCATGTTCGCGGTCGCCGCTATTCTCAGCCAGATGGGCTTCACCTCCGTTTTCGTCTTCCTGGCCACTGCCGCCGCACTCGCCGCACTAGTGATCGGCATCTTCGGGGAGCGCACCAGGGGCCGGACCCTCGAAGACATTTCCGCAATCAACGGTGGATCCACCGACCCTTCGACACGAACTCAAACCGTACCGGCTCAGGAAGTAGCGAACTGATTCGGCGTCGGGAGACGGGCCGCGTCGACCTGCTTCGTCGTCGCTTTCAGAAGGAGCATGCGGTGGTAACAAGAGTTGGCTTGGTCGGCGGCGGTGCAATGGATGCCGGCATTGCCGAGATGGTCGCACGGGCCGGCAATCCTGTTCTGACCCTCGAGCGTGACAAAGCGTCGGGGGCTGCCGCAATCGTCAGGCTCGAAAATTCGCTCCCTCGCGCAGAACGCGCGGGAAAGCTCTCCCGAGAGGCTACCGACAGCGCACGAAGTCTGGTCTCCACCACACTCGTGATCGACGACTTCGCCGACCGGGAGCTGATCATCGAGGCTCGCCCCGCGATCGAGGAAATCAAGCTCGACCTTTCAGGCGACTGGACGACATCGTCTCCGACACAGCAACTATGGCGACCAACACATCGTCCATCCCGGTGAACCGTCTCGCGAATGCCCACGGCGCACCCCGAGCGCGTCGTGGGCACGCTTTCCTTCAACCCGGTACCGGTTTCGCTCGTGGTCAAGGCCCGTGAGGCGGTGTACGACGTCGTCGCGTAATGCCGTCGGTGGATCAGGCGGTCAAAGCCGATGTCACCTCCCCGGTGTCCTCGGTGACACTGTCGGCGGGCTTGTCGGCGGGCTTGTCGGTGCGGGAACGGGCGAGCACGTCGAGGCCGAGGTAGTGGCGGCCGTCGATCCACTCGTCGTGCTCCTCGGCCAGCACCGCCCCGACGCGTCGGATCAGCGCGGTAAAGCCCGGGAAGATCCGCACCGCCGGCGGATCTCCTTGTTGAGGCGCTCCTTTTCCGGCCCTCGGGGTCGGATCAACCCCTGGTGGTCCATGTGCGTCAGCGGTCGAGGCGGTGCAGATGGTCGGTGAGGGCATCGGTGACGCGGTGGTGGCGGGCGGCTTCGTCGAGCCAACCACGGTCGCGGGCGTCGGCCTCGAGGGCCACGATGTCGGTGCGTTACGCCTCGAGCGCGCCGCGGAATTCCGGTCCGGTGACGAAGTTGTCGCAGGTTTCGCAGATGTTGGCATAGGGACAGGCCCCGGCCGCTTCGTGACGGGTGCAGTAGCCATGGGCAACAGGAGTTTTGAGCATCTCGCTGCCGAGCCAACCGACGGTGTCAGGGACGATCGGCTTGCCGACCGGAGTGAGCGTGAACCGCCGCCGCATCGTGCCCGCCGCCTCCTCATAGGCGTCACGCAACGTCGGCGACGCCAGAGTCGCGTCACGCAGACTCATCTGCGGGGTGACGTGCCTGAGCAACGCCATCAACGCTTGCAGACTCATCCCGGCGTTGGCGAGTTCGGTGGCCCAGCTATGCCGCAGCTGATGCGGCGTCACCACCAACGGTGCACCACCGGTCCCGCGCAACCCGCAGGACTCGACGGCGGCGAGCAGTCCGCCCAAGCAGCCGGGTCTGACCGAGACGACGACCGTGCGCGACGGACAGGAAATCGGTCGGCGCTCCGGTACGTGGGTGCGGTAATGGTCGGCAGAGACCACGCCCGCCGGTCCACTCGTCGAACGCCGCGATGGTGCCGACCGAGAACGGAACCATACGTTCGGTGGCGAGTTTGCCCGAGGGCGCCTTCAGCCAGGTTCCGGCTGGGCCGTAGCCGACGACGCTGCCGAGCTCGAGGTCGGGCAGTTCCCGACTCGCAGACCGGCTCCGCGCAGCACCTTCAACCCGATGCGGGCGAACGGATCGCTCAATTGGGCAACCGCATTCATCACCGCGGCATCGATGTCGGATGTCAGGGCCCGCGGAAGGGGATGGTCGAGTTCGGGGACGTCGGCGGCGCGTTGCCCACGTCAGGTGCGGGTGCGGTTCCAGACCAGAGACCCCTCGATGTGACTGCGATCCGGTGCGTAGGTCTACGTTCCCCTACTCGACCTGAGAAAGATCAGGACGCACGAGGGCTACCTCCGCTCTGAGCTGTCTCCTTCGAGGACAGCATGGGAATCCCTCTCGGTATCCGTTGTCGGGACGCTGGTCGCGCAAGGCCCACGACTTGGGGGTTGAGCGCGTTGTTCTTCTTACCGGATCAATCCGTCGCTACGAGCCAGAACCTGAAGCATGACCTCGTCGGCGCCTCCGCCGATCGAGTGGAGCCGACTGTCGCGGAGGAACCGGGCAGTCCACGTCTCTTCCATGTAACCCATTCCGCCATGGAACTGGAGGCACGTATCGGCGACCTCACGCGCGAGTCGGCCCGCCATGAGCTTCGCAACAGTCGCTTGTCGGATGATGAGGTTTTCTCAGTAAGTTGATCTTGCC
>NZ_AJFC01000407.1:0-5189 GCF_000256505.1 Rhodococcus sp. P14
TTGGAACGTTGCTCCGCTACAACGGTGCAACGCTGCAACGGCGTGGCGCTACGACGTTGCAGCGTTCCGACGCTTAGCGTGCAGCGCCTCAATGCACCGACTCATTGCACCCAGTGCAACCGACGAAAGGCTCCATGCAATGGCCAAAATCATCGTTTGCCACTCCCGGAAGGGAGGGGTGGGAAAAACCACGATGGCGTACGAGTTGGCTTACGAGCTGGACGCAGTCCTGGTGGACTTGGAGTACGACGGGGGCGGCGCCACCGGTAAGTGGGGGGATCGGCCTCTCGACCGGGCCCGCATTCCGATCCTCGATGCAATCCGCACCGGAAAGACCCCCAAGCCGTTGAACGGCTTCAAGAAGCCGCGTCTGGTACCTGGGCATCCTGATCTGTACGACCAGGCGCCCAGCGAAGATGCAATGGCGGATGCGCTGGTGCAGTGGGCGGGGGAGTGGGACACGGAATGGGTCGTCGTGGACACGCATCCAGGTGCAACAACCCAGGCCCATGGTGCACTGTCCGTTGCAAATGTCGTTCTTGCCCCGACTCCGTTGCGGAAGCTGGATCTCGATGCAACTGAGCAGCTCGTCGACGAACTCGCCGACTACCCCCTGGTCATTTCGCCGACAATGGTGCCGGCAGCACCTCCGGGAACGATGATCGACCGTCTTGCGCGGATGGTTGACGGCACGCCGGTGCAAGTTGCGCCTCCGGTTCCCCATGCCGCCCGGGTTGGCACTCGAACGAAGCGCATTGCAATCACCGCCGAGGAACCACCGGCCAAGCCGTTGCGGGCTTTCGCGGCTGCAATCACCGACACCGCGAAGTTCCTCCAGGAGTACGTCAATGACTAACGGACTCGATGCCTTGCGGCAAAAGAATAAGCGTGCCAGTGGGCGCACCATGCCGCCACCGCGGCACAAGCCCCGGTCGGTTCCGGTGGAGATTCCCACCGATTCCGAGAACCCGACCAATCCCATTGCGCCCCCCGTGCAAGAGATTCGACCGTCTACATCGGACGCTGCGGCCCACTTGGAGCAAGCGGCCGCGCAGACCGTCAACGACCGGGAACCGGCACTCGCGTTGCCTGCCTCCGAGTTGCCGAAGGCGGCGCCTCCAGTGCCTTCCACAGAAGTGGACGAGCTAACAAAGTCGACGATCTATCTGGACGCCGAGACCGACCAGTTCCTCGAGGAGGCGATCTATCTCGGGCGGAAGCAAAAACCACGCATTGATTCCCGTAGTGCGATCGTTCGTTTTGCACTTCGTGAGTTGGCCTCTCGCATGTCCACCGAGCAGGTGATTGCCGCGATCCGGGCAGGTGCGCCTGAAACTGGCAACCAAGGAAGACCTCGCCTCTAGCTGCATAGCGTTTCAACGTTCTAGCGCCATAAAGAGGGGGAGCCCCGCTCGACCTGCAATCCAACGGGACTCCGTGACCGGCTACCTCAGCAAAGGAAATTCCGATCATGTATGACCTTAACGTTCGCGCTGCGCAACGTCAGCTACCGTCCGCAAGTGCACGCCGACGATTGCACTCGAAGACCATGGCCCTCGGTGCTGTTGCAGCGATGACGCTCGTGCTTGCAGCGCTGGCGTTCACCCTGTCGTTCGATGCGTTGCGTCAGCTCACCCTGGAAATCGGTGTGCGCCCGGAACTGGCCTGGATGGCGCCGGTGGCACTCGATGTTGCACAGGCCGCCGCGGCCCTCGCTCTCGTTGCACTGGGGACCGACGACGAGTTCCGCGGTGCCCGCCGGTACTGCAAGGCCCTGGCCACGGGCACGGTCCTGCTCAGCGTGGCCGGCAACGGCTACCACGCCTTCCGCCTGGCCGGGCAGCGGCACGCGCAGGCCGCGGCCGGTGTCGATGTCGGGTACCAGCCGCAACCGGCTGCCATTGCCGCCTGCATTGCGATGATCGTGCCGCTGCTGTTCCTGGCGCTGTTGCATCTGTTCACCACGATCGTGCGGGCGCTGGCCGTCGAACGTGGCCGCTACAACGAGGCGGTGCACGACGCGCACCCGATGACCCCCCGGGAGCAGCCCGCGAGCACACCCGAGGCATCGGAGGTGCACGACCCTGCGGAGGTGCACGACCCTGCGGAGGTGCACGACCCTGCGGAGGTGCACGACCCTGCGGAGGTGCACGACCCTGCGGAGGTGCACGACCCTGCGGAGGTGCACGACCCTGCGGAGGTGCACGACCCTGCGGAGGATGCACCCGTCGTGCACGACGTGCAGTACCCCGGTGCACGCGTGCACACCGATGCCTCCGCCGGTGCCGCCGAGCCTGCAACGGTGCAGCCGCAGCACATCGGGCGCCACGGTGAGGAGGCACCGGGGGAGGGGGTCGTGCAGGCCCCGGCCCCGCTCGAGGCATCGCCCGAGCAGACTCTCGCGCCGACGTCCGGTGGCTATCCGCAGACGGTCGACGGCCTGCGCGAGTTCCTGGCCGGGTGCACACTGCGCAGTGAGGAGAAGGAGGTCGCGGCGATCCTGCTGGACCGCCCGCAGCTGACCTATGCGCAGGTGGCCACCGAGCTGGAGGACACCCCGTCCCCGTCCACGGTGTGCCGGCGCTGGCAGCGCTTCAAGAACGCGGCCTACGCCGAAGGCTTCGAGATCCCGCCGGTGGTGCTGCTCCCGCTCGACGCGGTCACCCACCGCGAGGAGCGACTGGTGTCGGTGTGACCTGCCGCGGGCCACATGCTGTGCCGTGCGGGTAGGCACCTGCTGCCGAACGAACCGGTGGCCGCAGCACGGGGGTGCAGAAAACGGTGACGCCGGGACTGTGCTTCCCCCACAGTCCCGGCGTCGAGTCCCATCATAGCAGGCGTGTTCGAACATATGTTCCCCTGAGTGGGGGAGTGGTGCGACCATTATGGATGTGGCCCGGTACGAGCGAGCACCGACGATCTGCCCCGCCGGACATCGCCTCGCCCCGAACCAGGTCCTCGTCGGCTGGATCCCGTGCGACTGCACCCCCGGCGCCGGCGGCCACCGCACCTGGACGTGCCGCACCTGCGAGGTCACCATCGGCTCACCGCCCCATGTCGGCCCGCCGCGGCCGGGAGTGCGGTGGTCCTGAAAGAAGGCGAACGCCCCGGTGCGTTGGGTGCCGGGGCGCTCACCGGGCAGCGTACGACGCCGGTCCGACACCTTGCCGCGGGACGTGAGACGGCGGTGGTGGTTCTGTGTAGTGTCGTCCTTGGTCGCGCACGGTCCCCTCGGACGTGCGGGCCGTGTGCCCCGGCGGTTCACCCCCCGACGCCGGGGCACTGGCCTACCCGGGGGATGCGGCGACATCCCCAGGGTCCGCGTAGGGCGGCTGCCGATGTCACTGTGACGGTCCGGTCCGGTTCTTGTTGGTCCGTACCGAAGGTGTGGTGCTCGACGGTGGGGGAGTGGCCCGCTATCGTTGAGGGTGTCCTGGCGAAGAGTCAGGAAAGTAAGGCCGGGAGCCCGCACGCTTTGCGTGGTCGCCCGGCCTTTGCGCTTGTCTACCGCACCCGCGCCGCGGTGACCAGCGAGTCGATCGCGCGCCGCAGCTGCCCGCCGGCGGTATAGGCGTAGGCGATCAGGTCCGCAGCCCACCGCAACTCGTGCGCGTGCCGACGGTCCACCCTCGCCCGGACCGTCGTGGCCGCCCCGACCCGGGCGAGAGCCCCGGTGAGCGCCGCGAGATCCTGCTTGTCCTGGGCACACGATTCGACCAGGATGCGGCGCGCTCCCAGCTCGGCGCTGTGCACCGCCAACGCCGCCAGCAACTGGTCACGGACCTGCCGGTGCGGGCGACCGACGATCGGCGCGGTGAACAGGTGAGCCTGCCGAATCGGCGGTGTGCGGGCGAAGGCGGCCACGATCCGCCGCCGATTCTCCGGGCGCTCGTCGTGCATGTGCAGCCGATCCCGGTTGTTCGGCTTGAGTGCGCGCATCGTCTTGCGGGCCACAGCCAGATCCTCGGAAGGCACCACCACCGCGCAGATCAAGTAGTCCTTCGTCTTCGCCTCGTCGACGAAGATCTCCACGGTTGGCATCACACCTTCTTCCTCCGGTATCCGGCCCACGGCATTGTCGCCGATCACCGTCGCCGATCACCGCGGCCCCTCCTGCCCCCGCATCCGCCGGGGGTCCGCGACCTGCCCGGTCCGGACCGGCTTTCCGCCGAGGCCCGCTGCGCCGTGGCGGTTCTGTCGGCACGGCCCGCGCACGGCTCCTATCTGGCCGGAGCCTCCTCGGCGCGCCTGCCGGAGAATCCGCGTCTGCTCGGCTACCGTCGCGGCAGCTCACGAGTCAAGGGGCGAGAGCGCCCCGGGTCATCGAGGGGGCGCCCGGCATGGAGATGGACAAACAGCTGCACCAGTGGGCGTGGCAGCTGCGCCACGACGGCCACGACTGGAGTGAGGTCGCCAACGAACTCGGCTGCACCGAAGACCTCGCCCGCGCCATGGCCGACCGGCACCGCCGCGACACCGAAACCCAGGCTCAGGCCGCTCAGTTCTCTCTGTTCGACCTGTAACCCCCGACCGGAGCAACACCCCCGGCACAGCCTCCAGTGCCGCCGACGACGTCAGTACGCGCACTGCCGGGGCGCGCACCCGAAGGTCGGATTCACGTCGATCAGGAGAACGCACGCGTACCGCCATCTGCCGCGCCCACGGCGAACCTCACCCGCTGCGGGGGCGGTGGCGGTGTCCTCCCAGGAACTACCTTTGCAATGGTGGCGCCCGGCGGAAACGGGGACGTCTCTCGGCACCAATTCAGGCGTTGTAGCGCTATAACTCGCGGAGCGGGTGCCTCCCAGGCTCCGTGCGCCGCGGCCCGGCCGGAAACACCCTCTCGCTGGGGCCTTTCCGGACGGCAACGGCCTTGCAGACCGGCCTCGGTCGGCTACAGCCTTCCCGCCCCGTGAGAGGATCTGCCGTCGGGCCGTCACCCGGTCAACATGCCCCAGCGACACCGGCACGGCGCAGGGGAGAGGGACGAGCACGCTGCACCGCCGGCACGACGTCCGCCGCCTCGCTCAGAGGAAGTGGGGCCCGGCCTGGTGGGTGTGCAGGAGCCTTTGAGGCCGTGACCTCCTGGCGCGCACCGGCGATCGCCGCGGACAGGAGCGTTGTCGACCTCGGGCGTGGTCCGTGGTGCGCCTGCGGCGCACACCGAATCGAGCTCCGCTGCGCTCCGC
>NZ_AJFC01000408.1:0-4532 GCF_000256505.1 Rhodococcus sp. P14
GGGGGCTTCCGGCATTTCCGGGTCCGCCGGGACCACCGAAAGCCCTGGAAATGCCGGCGGGGTCAGTCCGCCGACGGCACCGCCAGTCGGGTCACTTCCGACCGCCCGCGCAGGGTCACTTCACCTTTCGGCGCCCATCTCGTGCGCTCGTGATCGGCGGCCGCCTCTACTGCCCGGGACGAGGCGACGACGTGGCCGGGGATCGTCTTGGCCAGATCCGAGAGTCGCGCAGCTTCGTTCACCGGATCGCCGATGACCGTGTACTCGAACCTCTCGTGAGCCCCTACGTTTCCGGCCACTGCGAGTCCGGCTGCGACCCCGATCCCCGCCTCGCACTCGGGGACGTCGGTGCGCAGTCGATGTGCCATCGTCCGGGCGGCCACCAGGGCGTTGCCTGGCGGATCGTCCATTGCCACCGGGGCGCCGAAAATGGCCAGTGCCGCGTCGCCCTCGAACTTGTTGACGAAACCGCCGACGCGGTGGACCTCCTCGACCACGACTTCGAAGAAGCGGTTGAGCAACTGTACGACCTCGGTCGGCGGACGATCTGCAGCCATTGCCGTTGAACCGATGATGTCGATGAACAGCACCGCGACATCACGTTCTTCGCCGCCGAGCCGCGGTGACGAGGCCAGCGCCGCCCGGGCGACGTCCTGCCCGACGTGCCGGCCGAAGACGTCGCGGATCCGTTCGCGCTCACGCAGGCCGTCGGCCATGCGATTGAATCCGGCCTGCAATTCGCCCAGTTCCGTCCCGTCGTAGACGACGACCTCCGCATCGAGGTCGCCCCCCTCGATGCGGGCCATGCCCGCCCGCACGGACTCGATCGGCGCGATGCTTCGCCGGGCGGTGAGGAACATCAGCAGCGATCCCAACACCAACGCCAGTCCGCCGATCGTCAGGATCGTCACCGCGAAGCGGACGGGCGACACGGGACGGACGAAGCTGAAGACCGCGACGAGCATCAACCCGATGACGGGAACGGCGCTGCCCAGCACCCACGCCACCATGATGCGTCCGCTGGTGCCGGTGAGACGGCGCCGCGGGGTCGCGCCGGCCTCGAGGGCCCGGGCGGCGATCGGTCGCAGTGCGAACTCGCTGAAGAGGAAGACGAAGCCACAGACCGTCAGTCCCGCGAGAGCAATGGTGAACGCGACCTTCGGGATGGTGCGCGGATCGAGCACCCCGAAGGCGGTCGCGAACAGCACCAGTCCCAGGGCCCAGAACGCGCCCTGCTGGGCGGTGAGCCGCATCGGTAACCGCATCGTGGCGCGACGTTCCTCCGGCGAGGGATCCCGGTCCTCGAGGATCCAGCGCAGTTGTGCGAGCCCGCGTCGCGTCCCGACGATCGTTCCAAGGACGATCGCCCCCACGACGTACACCGGCGCGACGACACCGGTGACGACGACGAACTCCGGGCGCAGCACCGAGGGACCCGGGATGACGACATTGATCAGTACCGCCGTGATCGCAGCACCCGCGATGTTCGTGCCCAGCAACAGCAGGGTGAGCAACGTCTGCACGCGAACACGTTGGCGCTGGACGGATTCCGCGGGTGCGCCGAGCAGCGGTGAGCCGAGTGGCGAGATGCGACGAGTGCGAGGCATGGTCGTTCGAGAGTAGTCCGGGGCGATCCTCTAGGGTGGCAACGTGCGCCTTGTGATTGCCCGCTGTCGAGTCGACTACATCGGACGTCTGACGGCACACCTGCCGATGGCGCGTCGGCTGCTCCTGGTCAAAGCCGACGGATCGGTCAGTGTGCACGCCGACGACCGCGCCTACAAGCCCCTGAACTGGATGAGTCCGCCGTGTTGGCTGGTCGAGGAGTCCGCGGAAGATGCGAACGCTCTGTGGGTGGTGACCAACAAGGCGGGTGAGCAGCTGCGCATCACCATCGAGGAGATCGAGCACGATTCCAGCCACGAGCTGGGCGTGGATCCCGGCCTGATCAAGGACGGTGTGGAGGCGCACTTGCAGGAACTGCTCGCCGAGCACGTCGAAACCCTCGGGCGCGGCTACACCCTCGTCCGGCGTGAGTACCCGACGGCCATCGGTCCGGTGGACCTGCTGTGCCGGGACGCGGACGGCGGCACGGTGGCCGTCGAGATCAAGAGGCGAGGCGAGATCGACGGCGTCGAACAGCTCACGCGGTATCTCGAGCTGCTCAACCGGGACCCGCTGCTCGCGCCGGTCAGCGGTGTCTTCGCGGCACAACAGATCAAGCCGCAGGCCAAGACCCTGGCCACCGACCGCGGTATCCGCTGCCTCGTGCTCGACTACGAGGCGCTGCGCGGCACCGAGAGCAACGAGTTCCGGCTGTTCTGAGATGCCGCGCCGCAATACCCCCCGATCACAGCGCAGGCGCCGGCCCGAGACCGGCGCGTCGGCGTTCTCCGGGGCGACGTCCCGCACCGAATCGGGCCCGTGGGGTGCGGAATCCGAGCGTTACACCGTGCGCACCGTCCCCGGCTCGCGAGCAACGAAGGCGTACCGGTGCCCCGGATGCGATCACGAGATCGCGCCGGGAACGCCGCACGTGGTTGCCTGGCCCGCCGACGACATAGGGGGAGCAGACGAACGCCGGCACTGGCACAACGGCTGCTGGTCCGGCCGCGGCACCCGCGGACCGACCCGACGGTGGTCCTGACGGCTCGCCGTCGTGGTCCTGACGGCTCGCCGTCGTGGTCCTGACGTCGGCTCAGTTGCGGACCTTGCTGGCCACCGCGGGTGACCGGCCGAGCCGGTCGGTCGCAGGTGCTTCGTTGCCGGACCGCTTCCCCTGTTCGCCCGGCCCGCTCTTCCGGTCGCTGTCCTCGGACGTGCCGGCCGTCGCCGGCAGTTCCTTGGTGGCCGGTTCCTTCTCGGATTCTTCGGTGGCGATCTCCGTGGTCGCATCGGTGTCGCCGTCGGTGGTGGACGCGTCCCGGTCGCGGTCGAGCAGCTCACCTTCGCGCGTCACGGCAGCCAGCATCGAGGGCACCGCCTCGAGCTGACCGCGCACACCGTCCAGCTGGCTGAGGATGCGGCCACGCAGCACCCGCAGTTCCTCGGTCAGATCGCGGGCGTTGGCGATCTTCCGTTCGGACTGTTCGGTGGCGATCTCGAGCCGGCGTGCCGCCTCGCGTGATGCGATCTCGAGACGCTGTTCGGCCTCGGCCTTGCTGGATCGTTCGAGTTCGTCGAGAGCGCCGAGGACCTTGCTGCGGCGCTCGCTCATGGCGATCTCGAAATCCTGCTGAACCTGGTCCCGCTTGGCCTCCGCCTCCGCCGCGAGACGATCGCGCTCGGCTTCGGCGGCGGCGACGATCCGGGCGGCCTGGGCACGTGCCTCGGACATCGTCCGGGCGTGCTCGGCTTCGAACGCCTTACGCCGCTCGGCGAGTTCGGCGATCATCGCCTCGTAGTCGCCGCGCAGCCGGATGCCTTCCTGTTCGGCCAGGGAGATCATCTCGGCGGCATCGGCCTCGGCCCGGGCCCGCAGCTCGGACGCCTCGTCGGAGGCGAGGCGCAGCATGCGGGAGATTCGGTCGCTCATACCCTCGGCCGTGGTGGGCGGCACCGAGAGACGATCGACATCCTTGCGCAACTCGTCGATCTCGTTGCGAGCGTTCTCCAACTGTCTCGCCAGGTCGCGCGCCTGGGCGGCGGCCGCATCCCGGTCCGTCGCGGTCACGCGCAGCTCGGCTTCGAATCTGGCGAAGTAGTTGGTCACCTCGTCGCGGTCGAATCCCTTGCGCACGATCGAGAAGGGCAGGTGGCTGGGGGTGCGATCGCGATCGAAGACCATGGCGCCAATCTACCTGCTCGCGGCAGCCGGAGCTGCGCGTGCCGCCTCCCTGTGCTAATGCTGCGGCAGCGCACACCGGGCGGGTCGACCGGGCGGGACGCGGGTTGTCAGTGCGATCCGTGTGCGGCGGGTTCGACGAGTTCGACGAGCACGCCGCCGGCGTCCTTGGGGTGGAGGAAGTTGATGCGCGAATCGGCGGTGCCACGTCGCGGGGCGTCGTACAGCAGGCGCACGCCCCGGGCACGGAGCTCGGTGGACACGGCATCGATGTCGCTGACGCGGTAGGCGAGCTGCTGCAGGCCCGGGCCGCTGCGGTCGATGAACTTCGCGATCGTCGAGTTCTCGTTCAGCGGGGCGAGCAGCTGGATCGCGGTCGCGCCCTCGGGCGAGCCGGGAACCGACAGCATCGCCTCGCGCACGCCCTGCTCCTCGTTGACCTCCTCGTGGGTCGAGACGAGTCCGAGGTTCTCGGCGTACCAGGTGAGGGCGGCGTCGAGGTCGGGAACGGCGATACCGACGTGGTCGATGGCGGTCACGAGCCCGGAGCTCAGAGCCGCGAGCGGAGTCGAAGTGGGGGAGGTCTCAGTCATGAATAAAGACGTTAGCGCTAACGTTAGATCAGTATGCGCCGGGATGGGGCTCGTCCGCCCGCAGCCCCGCGCAGGAGCCGTGACCCCACCACCGGAGGAACCCTCGTGACCAGTTCTGTCATCGTTGCCGGAGCCCGGACCCCGATGGGGCGTCT
>NZ_AJFC01000409.1:0-3277 GCF_000256505.1 Rhodococcus sp. P14
GCAGTACCATCGGCGCAGACAGGCTTAGCTTCCGGGTTCGGAATG
The DNA here is from genome assembly GCF_000256505.1 of Rhodococcus sp. P14. NCBI lineage: Bacteria > Bacillati > Actinomycetota > Actinomycetes > Mycobacteriales > Nocardiaceae > Rhodococcus > Rhodococcus sp. P14. The sequence goes on from NZ_AJFC01000409.1 coordinate 46, forward strand.
GGACCGGGCGTTTCCCTGTCGCTATGGCCGCCGTAACTCTGCGAAACGTCACGCATCAGAGTTCTCGAATACCCTTGTCGGGCTTCGGTATCTGATGTGTGTGCTGTTTCAGATACCGCACAGTGGACGCGTAGCTTCTTCGTGGTAAGTCCTCGGCCTATTAGTACCGGTCACCTGCATGCGTTGCCGCACTTCCAGTTCCGGCCTATCAACCCGGTGGTCTGCCGGGGGCCTTACCCCCTCGAGGGGGTGAGAAACCTCATCTTGGAACAGGCTTCCCGCTTAGATGCTTTCAGCGGTTATCCCTTCCGAACGTAGCCAACCAGCCGTGCCCCTGGCGGGACAACTGGCACACCAGAGGTTCGTCCGTCCCGGTCCTCTCGTACTAGGGACAGCCTTCCTCAAGTTTCTAACGCGCGCGGCGGATAGAGACCGAACTGTCTCACGACGTTCTAAACCCAGCTCGCGTGCCGCTTTAATGGGCGAACAGCCCACCCCTTGGGACCTACCCCAGCCCCAGGATGCGACGAGCCGACATCGAGGTGCCAAACCATCCCGTCGATATGGACTCTTGGGGAAGATCAGCCTGTTATCCCCGGGGTACCTTTTATCCGTTGAGCGACACCGCTTCCACATGCCGGTGCCGGATCACTAGTCCCGACTTTCGTCCCTGCTCGACCTGTCGGTCTCACAGTCAAGCTCCCTTGTGCACTTGCACTCGACACCTGATTGCCAACCAGGCTGAGGGAACCTTTGGGCGCCTCCGTTACATTTTGGGAGGCAACCGCCCCAGTTAAACTACCCACCAGGCACTGTCCCTGAACCCGATCAGGGTCCGAGGTTAGAGGTCCAATACGATCAGAGTGGTATTTCAACAACGACTCCACGGTAACTGGCGTCACCGCTTCACAGTCTCCCACCTATCCTACACAAACCGAACCGAACACCAATACCAAGCTGTAGTGAAGGTCCCGGGGTCTTTTCGTCCTGCCGCGCGTAACGAGCATCTTTACTCGTAATGCAATTTCGCCGAGTCTGTGGTTGAGACAGCAGAGAAGTCGTTACGCCATTCGTGCAGGTCGGAACTTACCCGACAAGGAATTTCGCTACCTTAGGATGGTTATAGTTACCACCGCCGTTTACTGGGGCTTAAATTCTCAGCTTCGCGGATCGCTCCGCTGACCGGTCCTCTTAACCTTCCAGCACCGGGCAGGCGTCAGTCCGTATACCTCGTCTTACGACTTCGCACGGACCTGTGTTTTTAGTAAACAGTCGCTTCTCTCTGGTCTCTGCGACCACCCCCAGCTCCGACCGCGAAGGTCTTCACCAGGGCCGGTCCCCCTTCTCCCGAAGTTACGGGGGCATTTTGCCGAGTTCCTTAACCACAGTTCTCTCGATCGCCTCGGTATTCTCTACCTGACCACCTGTGTCGGTTTGGGGTACGGGCCGTGTGAAAGCTCGCTAGAGGCTTTTCTCGGCAGCATAGGATCATGGAATTCGCCTCATTCGGCTACGCATCACCTCTCAGGCTCGTGCGACACGGATTTGCCTATGTCACGCCCTACAGGCTTACACCGGTACAACCACTGACCGGCCCCACTACCTTCCTGCGTCACCCCATCGCTTGGCTACTACCAGATCGGGTCCCGTGCATCCACACGACCGATTCCCGAAGGAACCGGCCGGCTTCAGGACGGTTAGCATCACTGATTCACCAGGGGCGCGTTCACACGGGTACGGGAATATCAACCCGTTGTCCATCGACTACGCCTGTCGGCCTCGCCTTAGGTCCCGACTCACCCTGGGCGGATTAACCTGGCCCAGGAACCCTTGGTCATTCGGCGGACGAGTTTCTCACTCGTCTTTCGCTACTCATGCCTGCATTCTCACTCGCGCCGCCTCCACACCTGGATCACTCCGGCGCTTCCCCGGCGGCACGACGCTCCCCTACCCACCCACACCACTGCACCCGTCTCCGCAGAAACGAGTGGGTGTTGTGTGAGTGCCGCGGCTTCGGCGGTGTACTTGAGCCCCGCTACATTGTCGGCGCAGAACCACTTGACCAGTGAGCTATTACGCACTCTTTCAAGGGTGGCTGCTTCTAAGCCAACCTCCTGGTTGTCTCAGCGATCCCACATCCTTTTCCACTTAGTACACGCTTAGGGGCCTTAGCCGGCGATCTGGGCTGTTTCCCTCTCGACTACGAAGCTTATCCCCCGCAGTCTCACTGCCGCGCTCTCACTCACCGGCATTCGGAGTTTGGCTGATTTCGGTAAGCTTGTGGGCCCCCTAGACCATCCAGTAGCTCTACCTCCGGTGAGAAACACGCGACGCTGCACCTAAATGCATTTCGGGGAGAACCAGCTATCACGGAGTTTGATTGGCCTTTCACCCCTACCCACAGCTCATCCCCTCAGTTTTCAACCTAAGTGGGTTCGGGCCTCCACGACGTCTTACCGTCGCTTCACCCTGGCCATGGGTAGATCACTCCGCTTCGGGTCTAGAACATGCCACTGATACGCCCTGTTCGGACTCGCTTTCGCTACGACTACCCCACACGGGTTAACCTCGCGACATGCCACTAACTCGCAGGCTCATTCTTCAAAAGGCACGCCGTCACCCCCAGCAGACCAAACTGCTCGAAGGCTCCGACGGAGTGTAAGCGCACGGTTTCGGGTACTATCTCACTCCCCTCCCGGGGTACTTTTCACCTTTCCCTCACGGTACTAGTCCGCTATCGGTCACCAGGGAGTATTCAGGCTTATCGGGTGGTCCCGACAGATTCACAGCAGATTTCACGGGCCCGCTGCTACTCGGGCACCCTCCACGAGAGCCGGCGTGTTTTCGTCTACGGGATTCTCACCCTCTACGACGGGCCGTTCCAGACCACTTCGACTAACACACCGGTTTCTTACTCTCGCCCACCATGACAGTGATGGGAAGAAGGGCCCCACGACCCCACGAGTGCAACGCCTGCCAGCTCTCACACACCCGCGGTTTAGCCTCTTCCGCTTTCGCTCGCCACTACTCACGGAATCACATGTTGTTTTCTCTTCCTGTGGGTACTGAGATGTTTCACTTCCCCACGTTCCCTCCACACGCCCTATATATTCAGGCGCGGGTAACACGACATCACTCGTGCTGGGTTTCCCCATTCGGAAATCCTCGGATCACAGCTCGGTTGACAGCTCCCCGAGGCATATCGCAGCCTCCCACGTCCTTCATCGGCTCC
>NZ_AJFC01000410.1:0-2432 GCF_000256505.1 Rhodococcus sp. P14
AAAAGGCACACCGGCGGCGGAGCCGCCTGGGATCAGGCGGTCACGCCGCGCAGCGTCTCGGACGGGCTCACGCCGTACTTGCGCCGGTACGCGGCCGCGAACCGTCCGGTGTGCATGATGCCCCAGCGGAGCGCGACATCGGAAACAGTTGCGGTGCAATCGCTCACGGACAGATCTGCATGGACACGCTCGAGCCGGACGTCGGCGAGGTATTCCATCGGGGTCATGCCGACGCACTCGCGGAACCCCTGCTGAATGCGACGGACACTGACGCCGACGAGTTCGGCCATGTCTGCGGCGGTCCACTGACGCGCCGGATCCTGCTGGATCGCGTCCATCACCCTCTTGACGGTCCGCGGACGTGCTCCGGCCGGGCAGTCGCCGTCGTCCGGTGCGGCGGCGAGCACGAGGGCTGTCGTGACGGCGCGGCACAGCTGCTCGGCCACCTGGTCGCTGCGGAGCAGGACGTTGTCCCGCAGCGACTCGTCCGCGATCGCACGCACGAGACGCAACCAGTCGGCCCCCGCGCCGGACCGCAGATCCAACTGCGCGGGCAGCCGCCTGCCGGGGCGGGGGAGCAGGCGGTCCATCTCGCGCTGCACGTAGTCGCGGTCGACCTTGAACCCGATGATCTCGCACGAACTGCTCCACCGGGTGATGACGGTCGGGGTGTCGGGCGGGCAGACCGTCGCCAGCCCGGGAGCCGACACGACCTCGTCGCGGCCGACGGCGGTGACGAGGTGCCCGGTCAGGGGAATGTTGATGCCGTACGCGCCGGGGTGCTCGGAACGGATCGACACGTCCACCCCGAAGCCGATCCGCGCCAGCCGCGAGGCGCCGAGCTGGGTCGATTCCAGCGACGTGCGGGCTGCGGGCCCACGGCCGAGAAGCGTCAGCTGGTGCGGGAAGTACGCCTGGGACACCACGTCGTGCACTTCGTTCCAGTCCGTGAAGCCGCGGCTCTCCGGTGCTCGCATTCGCCCTTCCAACCCTCCCAACTGGTGCTGTGCCGGTGTGTGGGCAACTCCCCACGCTAGCACCGTACTGTGACGACGGTCACGTGCCGCCCGGTCGATCCGGCGTGGTCCGAGCCCGCTTCGCAATGCGGATCGCCCCTTCGCAACGCGGATCGACGGAGTGTGATCCGGGTCATACGTTGGTTCTCGTTCCGGATCGACCCGCAATCGCACATCGTGCAGGAAGGCGGTCTCCCCATGGACCAGCGAGCACTTCGCAACATCTTCGGCCAGTTCGCCAGTGGGGTCACGGTGGTCACGTGCGCCGGCGCCGAGGGCACCCCGCACGGGGCCACGGTCACCGCCTTCACGGCCGTCTCGCTGGAGCCGAGGCTGTGCCAGGTGACGCTGACGCGGACGTCGAAGGCGTGCGGCTACCTCACCGACGCGCCGTTCGCCGTGAACATCCTCGCGGCCGACCAACTCTCCACCGCACTGCATTTCGCCGGCAGGCCGCAGGCCGTCGCACCGGACTGGGACGACACCGGGATCGCACCCGCCTTCCCCGGTAACGCCGCCACCCTGATCTGCCGGCCGTGGGCCGAGTACGACGGCGGCGACCACGTCATCTTCGTCGGCGAGATCGTCGACGCCTCCGTCGACGCCGAGAAGGACCCGCTCCTGTTCTTCCGCAGCACCTTCCACGACCTCGGGGACCGATCCGGCTCGACCGCATGGAACGGGTGCCTCGACGATCCGCACAGCGGATGGTTCGACGCCACAGCCACATTCACCCCACTGCCCGCGCAGCTCGCCCGCGCTGCCTCCTGATCCCACGCCCGCCTCTCTCGAAGGGAAGAGCATGACCACCACCGAAGCAGCCCCCGCCACCGGCACCGTCGACCGGTCGAAGGTCAACGTCGCCGCGGACCACCCGGCCAATCAGCAGCAGAACTTCGCCGCCCGGCCCATGACCGGCGACGAGTACATTGCGTCGATCGACGACGGCCGCGAGATCTACCTGCACGGCGAGCGCGTGAAGGACTTCACCAACCACCCCGCGTTCCGCAACTCCATTCGCATGACCGCCCGGCTGTACGACGCGCTGCACACCGGCGAGCACATCGGCACCCTCACCACCCCCACCGACACCGGCAACGGCGGGGTGACGATGCCGTTCTTCCGCACCCCGAAGTCCGCGGACGACCTGCGAGCCGACCGCGACGCCATCGCCACCTGGGCGCGGATGACGTACGGCTGGATGGGCCGGTCCCCCGACTACAAGGCCTCCTTCCTCGGCACGCTCGGCGCCAACGACGAGTTCTACTCGCCGTTCCAGGACAACGCCAAGCGCTGGTACCGCGAATCGCAGGAGAAGGTCCTGTACTGGAACCACGCCATCATCAATCCGCCGGTGGACCGGTCGCTGCCCCCGGACGAGGTGGGCGACGTGTTCATGAAGGTCGAGAAGGAGAC
>NZ_AJFC01000411.1:0-2304 GCF_000256505.1 Rhodococcus sp. P14
GGAAGACGGTGCGCAGGCTCTCGTGCCGGTCGGTCACGTCCCGCCACGCCGCGGCGAGCGCCGCGGCGTCGATCGGTCCGGACAGGCGCAACGCGACGGGGATGTTGTACGCCGCGGAGGTGGGGTCGAGCTGGTTGAGCACCCACATGCGCTGCTGCGCCGGTCCGAGGGGCACCCGGGCCGGGCGGGGCCGGGCCGTGAGGGCGATCCTCGGCGCGGGACGCTCGAGCAGGCGCACGGCCAGCGCCGCGGGGGTGGGCGCCTCGAACAGGTCGCGCACCGCCAGGGCGGAGTTCAGGCGGGCGACGACGCGGGTGGCGTCGAGCGAGTTGCCGCCGAGGTCGAAGAACGAGTCGTCGATGCCCACCCGGTCCAGATCCAGCACCTGGGCGAACGCGGCGACCACGGCCTCCTCGGCCGGTGTGCGGGGGGCACGCCCCGCGCCGGCGGCGAAGACGGGCTCGGGCAGGGCCGCCCGGTCCAGCTTGCCCACCGGTGTCAGCGGCAACTCGTCGAGCACGACGACCGCCGCGGGCACGAGATGGGCCGGCAGCAACTCGGACATCCGGGCCCGTAGCGCCTCGGCTGTCGGGGCGCACCCGGTCGTCGCGAGCACGTACGACACCAGTACCGGCGACCCGGCCGGTCCGGGCCGGCCCACCGTCACCGCGCGGTCGACCTCCGGCAGCCCGGCCAGCGCCGCGTCGACCTCTCCCACCTCGATCCGCATTCCGCGGATCTTGACCTGGTGGTCACTGCGGCCGACGTACTCGAGCTCGAGCCGGCCGGCGGCGTGCACCCACCGCACCACGTCCCCGGTGCGGTACATCCGCGCGCCCTGCGGATGCGCCACGAACCGGGCCGCGGTCAGTCCCGGCCGCCCGTGGTAGCCGCGCGCCAGCCCGTCGCCGGCGAGGTACAACTCCCCCGCCACACCGGCCGGGACGGGCCGCAACCGGTCGTCGAGCACCAGCGGCGTCACGCCGCGCACGGCGGATCCGATCGTCACTGCCCGGCCCGCCGTCAGTGCCGACGACGCGGTCGCCCAGATCGTGGCCTCCGTCGGCCCGTACAGGTTCAGCATCGTCCGGCCCCCGGCGAACCGCTCCACCAGGTCCGTACCGACCGCCTCGCCGGCCACCGCGAGCACCCGGACCGAGGTCGACTCCGCCGAGTCCAGTGTCGAGAGCACCGACGGGGTGAGGACCGCGTGCGTCACCTGCTCGGCCTCGAGGAGAGCGGCGAGTTCGGTGCCCCCGACGATGCCGGGCGGGACCGACACCAGGCAGCCCCCGGCGCCGAAGGCGGCCAGTTGTTCGAAGATCGCTGCGTCGAAACTGGGCGAGGCGAAGCCGAGGACCCGCGCATCCGGCCCGACGTCGAGCGAGTCGGCTTGGGCGCGCACGATGTTCGCCAGCCCGCGATGGGTGACGGTGACGGCCTTCGGGGTGCCGGTCGAGCCGGAGGTGTAGATCAGGTAGGCGGCGTGCTCGGGATGCAGCGGCCGGGTCCGGTCCGCATCGGTCCACGGTGCGGCCGAGTCGTCGGCGTATGCGGCCCGCAGCGCCGGGTCGTCCAGTTCGAGCCAGGTGAGCGCGCCGGGCAGCGCGGCCCGGTGCGCGGCCGTGGTCAGTCCGAGTGTGGTGCCGCTGTCGTGCAGCATGTGCGCGATGCGCTCGGCCGGGTACGCCGGATCGACGGGCACGAAGGCGCCGCCGGCCTTGGCGACCGCCCACACGGCGAGCACCGACTCCGCGGAGCGGGGCAGCGCGAGGGCCACGCGCACGTCCGGACCCACCCCGGCGGCGACGAGCCGGTGCGCGAGCCGGCCGGCGGCGTCGTCGAGTTCCCGGTAGGTCCAGGTGGTGCCGTCGGCACGCACGGCCGGGCGCGCGGGGTGTGCGGCGGCGGCGGCCGCGAGCAGCGTGGGCAGCAGCCACGGCCCGATACCGGCCGGGCCGGCGGTGGCGGCCAGCTCGGCGGACTCGGCGGCGTCGAGCAGCTCCACGTCCCCGACGGGGACGGCTGGGTCGGTGGTGACGGTGGCGAGGAGGCGCACGAACCGCGCGGCGAGGGTGCGGGCGGTGTCGTGGTCGAACAGGTCGGTCGCGTAGGTGAGGGTTGCGTCCAGCCCGGCGGGCCGTCCGTCGTCGCCGGTGTGTTCGCGCAGCTCGAGTGCGAGATCGAACTGGGAGGAGTCCCGGGCGATGTCCTCCACGGCGATCCCGAGCCCGTCGAGCTCGAGCGTGGGTGCCGCGAAGTCGGCCAGCGCGAGGGAGACCTGGAACAGCGGGTGGTGCGCGG
>NZ_AJFC01000412.1:0-2137 GCF_000256505.1 Rhodococcus sp. P14
ATCGCGGACTACGCCGAGCGCTGGGCGCCGGTCCTGCGTTCCACTCTCCGGACGGAGACCCGATGACCACCCTGACCCTCGACGGCGCCGCGCTGCGCCGCGCCTTCGCCCACGTCCCGTCCGGGGTCGTCGCGATCTGCGCCGACACCGGCACCGAACGCCTCGGCATGGCGGCCAGCACGTTCGTGCCGGTGTCGTTGGATCCACCGCTGGTGGCATTCTGCGTGCAGAACACCTCCACCACCTGGCCGAAGCTCGCGGCACGACCGCGCTTGGGCATCAGCGTCCTGAACTCCGACGGTGCCGCCCGGGGGCTCGCGGCCAAGGACGGCGACCGGTTCGCCGGACTCGACACCGAAACCCACGACGGGGGAGCGCTGTTCGTCGCCGGCTGTAGCGTCCGGATGGACGTGTCGATCGAGCAGCAGGTCCCCGCGGGCGACCACGCCATCGTCGTGCTGCGCGTCCACGAACTGCACTTCGACGACTCCGGCACCGAGCCGATCGTGTTCCACCGCAGCGTCTTCCGCAGGCTGGTGGCGTCGTGAGCCGGATGGAGGCGGCGCTGGCCGCACTGCGCGCGGGGCGGCCCGTCCTCGTCGCCGACGACGCCGACCGCGAGAACGAGGGCGACGTGATCCTCGCCGCCCACCACGCGAGTCCGGAGTGGATCGCGTGGACCGTGCGGCACACCTCGGGCCTGCTGTGCGCGCCGATGACCGGCGCCCGCGCCGACGCCCTGGACCTGCCGGCGATGGTGACCGACAACCAGGACCCGAAGCAGACCGCGTACACGATCACCGTCGATGCGGCGCGCGGGGTGAGCACCGGCATCAGCGCCGCCGACCGCGCCACCACGCTGCGGGTGCTCGCCGACCCCACCGCCACCACCCGCGACCTGATCCGGCCCGGCCACATCCTGCCGCTGCGCGCCCGACCCGGCGGGGTGCTCGAACGTCCCGGCCACACCGAGGCCGCCGTCGACCTGTGCGCTCTCGCCGGGCTGCCCCAGGTCGGGGTGATCGCCGAACTCGTCGCCGACGACGGGTCCATGATGCGCATGCCCGGCATCGAGGACCTCGGCGCCCGGCACGACCTGCCCGTCCTCACCGTCGCGGAGCTGATCAACTACCGCGCCGCGCACCCGCTGCCCGCAACCGTGGTGCCGGCCGGGCGGGTGATCCGCGCCGACGAGACCGTGATGCCGACCCGGTTCGGCACCTTCCGTGCCGTCGGCTACCTGGACCGGCACACCGGTGCCGAGCACCTGGCGCTACTCGCCGGCGACCCGGTCGACGGGGCGCTGGTGCGGGTGCATTCGGAGTGCCTGACCGGGGAGTCGTTCGCCTCCCAGCGCTGCGAGTGCGGCCCGCAGCTCGACGCCGCCCTCGAGCGTCTCGCCCACGAGGGCGGGGTGCTGGTGTATCTGCGCGGGCACGAGGGCCGTGGCATCGGACTGCTGAAGAAGCTGGCCGCCTACCGGCTGCAGGACGGCGGCCTGGACACCGTGCAGGCCAACCTCGAACTCGACGAACCCGCCGACGGCCGCGAATACGGCGGGGCCGCCGCGATCCTGCACGACCTCGGCGTGCGGTCGGTGCGGCTGCTCACCAACAACCCGGCCAAGATCTCCGGCCTCGAGGCCAACGGCATCGTCGTGTCGGGGCGGGTGCCGCTGCACGTCGGCAGGGCCCCGGCGAACGTGCGTTACCTCGAAGCCAAACGACGGCGGATGGGACATCTGCTGCCGGCGGCGGAAGGCTGAGGCGCAGAATATTATCCGCGCACCTCGCAGTCATCCGCTCGTGCAATTGCAGGAGCGGATGACTGACGGCCGAGCGGCTGTGAGGGCCTTTCAGCGGTTGCGTGACTCGAACTCGTCGCGTGCGGCGACGATGCGCGCGACGGTGTCTTCGATGCCGGTGCACTACTGGGATTCCGGCAGGGGAACGTTCCGGTCGCGAAAGTGGACGCGGCCGAATATCAAGACTCCGTTAGCGGTTCGACGCTCATTCCACATCGGTACGGCAGGGGCGAGTTGGTCTCGGGCAGCGCGCATCGTACCGCCAGTTGGGTGGGCACGATGTCGTCCCCGTTGTCGGTTGCTTAGATCGTGTCTTGTATGGGTCGGATCCTG
>NZ_AJFC01000413.1:0-1679 GCF_000256505.1 Rhodococcus sp. P14
TCGTCGGCCTGCGCGAGCGCGGCGGCCGCGGCCGCGTCCGCGTCGGCGCGCTCGTCCAACGCGGCATCGAGTTGCTCACGCAGACCGGCGATCTCGGCGCCGGCATCGGCACGGACCTTGTCGGCGTCGGCCTGCACCCGGCGCAGGTGCGCCTCGAGCGCCGCCGGATCGGCCAGCAGCGCGGTGGCCGCGCTGATCGACGCGGCCACCTCGCTCAGGCGCTCGAGGGCGGCCTGGGCTTCCTGCCGCAGCAACGGGACCGCCTCGGCCAGGGTGGACACGGCCGCCGCCGGATCGGTGGGGGTGGCCGCCTCGAGCCGCTCGGCGCGGGCCGCCTCCTTCTGCCGTTGCCGCCAGGCCCGGACCCGGTCCGCGTCCGAGGCGTACTCGCGGCGCCGCCCTCCCCTACTGCCCTCGGTCATCGCCCCGCCCTCCCGATCGCGTCCTGAGTCCCGATCGATGCTACCTCGTACGTACCGTTTCGTACGTAACATGATACGTACGAAACGATTGGGGTCGAGCAGCTCGATACGTGGGCGGGTGGGTGATGTCGGTTCTCAGTGCATCTGGCGGGGTTCTCGTGTACGTGGCACGGCGTTGGCGCCGGCTTCTCATCCGATCTGGCGGAAGCGGCGGAACCGCAGGTCGGTACATCGTGGACGAAGCAGATCGGCGCGGTGCCCGCCAAGAATCCGCCAGATCGGATGAGAAGGAGTTGATGGCGGCATGACTGACGCAAGTGGCGCACCGCAGGTCAAGCCAGGTCTGCACCGCCAGATACCTGGCGAACTGACAGGTGACACCTGTCCTTTCCCCTCGCGGGCCCGCGGCGGTGGTCGCCGCCCCTCGGCCTCGCGGGGACAAGTCAGCACGCCGGGTCGAGGCCGCCCAGGCCGGGCACGCAGTCGTCGACCGCGGCCGCGATGGTGGCCTGGTGTTCGTAGTCGTCGATCCACTCGAGGACTCCGCCCGGGCTGTCGGGCCCGGCGCTCAGGCCGATCCGGAAGCGGGTGTCGATGCGCAGACGCAGGTAGGGCGACGGGTGGCCGGTCCGGTGGGTGGCGGCCGTGATGCGGCGCAACGCGGCGGCGCCGGCGATGACGGCGTCGACTTCGGTGGCGGCGGTGCCGGATTCCTGCGCCACGGCCGGATCGCAGGTGACGGTCCAGGTGTGCACGAGCGGGCCCTTTCTTCGGGTCGGTGCGACCTTTCGGTGGATGCCAGTGTGTCCGGCTACCTCGGCCCCGACCGGGGCGGAGACGGGCAGCGGGCCCGGTCCTGTGGAGAACCGGGCCCGCTGTGGACAACTCCCCTCGAGTCACCGGCGCCCGTCGAGAGCGAGGGCCTTGTCGTCGGCCGGGAGCAGCACCGACCGGGCCACAGCCGCGGTGCGGGCGAGCTCGGCGGTGAAGGCGCGGTGACCGGCCCGGTCGAAGAACCGGAAGACCAGCGGTCCGGTCTCGACGTCGACCCAGTGGATGTGTCGGCGACGCTGCGGATCGAACGCCCCGCCGGGGGTGATCTTCGACGGCGGCACCGTCGACCAGTGCACCGTCACCACATGCTCGTCGGTGGCGAAGCGGTCCGGGCGCAGCAGGAACTGCTCGGGCAGCACCGTCGTCGCCCCGTCGGTGACCGGGCGCCGCAGCACCGCCACCAGGCCGCGGACGACGGCCGGG
>NZ_AJFC01000414.1:0-1404 GCF_000256505.1 Rhodococcus sp. P14
GTCGGTGCCGCTGCGGGTGCTGTTCGAGACCTCCACCGTCGAGGCGTTCGCCGCGGAGGTCGGCCGCCAGATCGGTACCGGTGCCCGGCGCCCGCTCGAGGCGGCACCGCGTCCCGAGCGGGTGCCGCTGTCGCTCGCCCAGCAGAGGTACTGGTTCCTCAACCAGTTCGACACCTCCTCCGCGGTGGACAACATTCCCTTCGCGGTGCGACTCCAGGGCGAGCTGGATCTCGCCGCGATGCAGGCGGCGGTGCGCGACGTGATCGGCCGGCACGAGATGCTGCGCACCTACTACCCGGATCCCGACGGCGGACCGCACCAGATCGTGCTCCCCGTGGACGATGCGCTGCCCGATCTGACGCCGTACGACGTCACCGAGGACAACCTCACCGAGGAAATCGTCGCGTTCATGTCCACGACCTTCGACGTGACACGTCAGGTGCCGGTGGCCTCGCGGATCTTCCGGATCACCGACACCGATTACGTCCTGGCGTTCGTCGTGCATCACGTCTCCGCGGACGGCGCCTCGATGGCACCCCTCGCCCGCGACGTCACCATCGCCTACGAGGCCCGGTCCCGCGGGGAGACCCCGGGGTGGGAGCCGCTGCCCGTCCAGTACGCGGACTACGCGTTGTGGCAGCGCGACGTCATCGGTTCGGAGGACGATCCCGACTCCGTCGCCGCGCAGCAGATCGAGTACTGGAAGCGGACCCTGGCCGGTCTGCCCGACCAGATCGATCTCCCCGCCGACCGCCCACGACCTCCGCGTCAGAGCTTCCGTGGCGACTCGCTGCACTTCACCGTCGACGCCGAGTTGCACCGGGGTCTGCAGGATCTGGCACGCCGCCACAACGCCACGCTGTTCATGGTGGTGCACGCCGCCCTGGCGACCCTGATGGGACGGCTGTCGGGTACCGAGGACGTCGCGATCGGTACGCCGATCGCGGGCCGCGGCGAGCGGGTGCTCGACGACCTGATCGGCATGTTCGTCAACACGCTGGTCTTCCGCCCCCGCGTGCAGTCCGATGTCGCATTCGACGAGTTCCTGGCTCAGGTCCGGGAGACGGACCTCGGTGCGTTCGCGCACGCCGACGTGCCGTTCGAGCGCCTGGTGGAGGTGCTCAATCCCGTGCGGTCGACGGCCCGGAACCCGCTGTTCCAGGTGGGCCTGTCCTTCCAGAACCTCGCACAGACGAAGTTGGAACTGCCGGGGCTGACCGTCTCCCCGACCAACTTCGAGCTCGAGCTCGCCAAGACCGACCTGCAGCTGACCGTCTTCGACCGCTACGACGAGGACGGGACGCCGGCTCGTATCGACGCGACGTTCACGTGTGCGACGGATCTGTTCGACAAGGGCACCGTGGCCGGTTTCGCGGAGCGGTTCGTGCGGGTGCTCGAGGCGGT
>NZ_AJFC01000415.1:0-517 GCF_000256505.1 Rhodococcus sp. P14
GGCGGTGTGCTCGTGGCCGGCGATCGTGATTGTGACTTCCTGCAAGGGACGCAGGGTCCGCACGATCTTCCGGATCGACATCCCGGTCGCGTCCTGCAGATAGCGTGAGATCGCCAACGCGGCGAACACGATGGTCAGGTGCGCCTCGATGGAATCGCGGGTGTGACTGAAGATCGGGCGGGCCCGCAGGTCGGTCTTCGACATCCGAAACGACTGCTCGACATGCCACAGATCGTGATACTTCGCCATGACTTCCTGTGGATTCATCAGCGAGACAGGCAGGTTCGTCACGTAGCCTTTCAGCCCGATCAGGGAACGCGCTCGGGCCAGAGCATCGGTATCGAGGGATTTGCCCTTCGCGGTGCTCTTGACGAACCGCGGTGCTCTAGCAGCACGGGTGCCGTCGACGACCTCCCGGGCCCGGGCTTCCTGCGCGTTCAGCGTCTGGTTGTCCCGCAGGGCACGCTTGGTCGAGTACGCCCAGATCGCCCGCCACGCCGTCGTGTCGGCCGGCGCC
>NZ_AJFC01000416.1:0-709 GCF_000256505.1 Rhodococcus sp. P14
CCGCTTGGTCGAGTCCGCCCAGATCCCCCGCCACGCCGTCGTGTCGGCCGGCGCCCACACCGGCTCACTGCGACGGGTGAGGTCGTTGACCGTGCTCTTGGCGTGCCGTGGGGTGACGGTGTCGATGATTTGCCCGTCGGTGAACACGTCCCCGTTCCAGTGGAAATGACTGGCCAGATCCGCCGGGGCCTTCGTCACCCGCGAACCGACGATGAACTTCAGCCCGGCGGCATCGAGATCCTTGAGATTCGTCGCCGACAACATCCCGGCGTCGGCGGCGATGACCATCTCCACCCCCTCGATATTGTGGCGGGCCTGGAACTGGCGCACGATGGGCACGATGGTGCGGGTCTCGGCGTGGTTTCCTTCGAAACATCCGATCTCCAACGGGAATCCGGTGCGATCGACGAGCAGCCCGACGACGATCTGCGGGTCGACCCGCCGCTCCTTGGAGTAGCCGACCTTACGGAGCTCGTCTTCCTTCTCCGCTTCGAAATACAAGGTCGTGACGTCGTAGAGCAGCAGGTTCAGATCCCCCGCGGTGGCGGCATGGGCGAAGCAGCGTCGTGCGATGTCGTCGCGGTACCCGTGGGCGATGCATCGCTGCAGGGTCCGCACGAAGGTGTTGCGGTGGGCCGGGGCGATCCCGATCTCCCGCAGCACTCTGCCCGCATCCGCAACCGACGTCGGCTCGACGAGGCGGGCTGCC
>NZ_AJFC01000417.1:0-1186 GCF_000256505.1 Rhodococcus sp. P14
CTGGAGCTTCGAGACCAAGCAGATCCACGCAGGACAGCCCGCCGGCGGCGACACCCGCGCCCGCGCCCTGCCGATCTACCAGACCACCAGCTACACCTTCGACAACACCGACCACGCCGCCGCCCTGTTCGGCCTGACCGAACCCGGCAACATCTACACCCGCATCATGAACCCCACCCAGGACGCGGTCGAACAACGCATCGCCGCCCTCGAGGGCGGCGTCGCCGCCCTGCTCCTCGCCTCCGGCCAGGCCGCCGAGACCTACGCCATCCTCAACCTCGCCGCCGCCGGCGACCACCTCGTCGCCAGCCCCTACCTCTACGGCGGCACCTACAACCTGCTGCACTACACCCTGCCCCGCCTCGGCATCGAGGTCACCTTCGTCGACGACCCCGACGACCTCGACCAGTGGCGCGCCGCCGTCCGCCCCACCACCCGCGCCTTCTACGGCGAAACCATCGCCAACCCCAAAAACCACCTCCTCGACATCCCCGGCGTCGCCGCCGTCGCCCACGAGCACGCCCTGCCGCTGATCGTCGACAACACCGTCGCCACCCCCTACCTGATCCGCCCCCTCGAGCACGGCGCCGACATCGTCGTGCACTCGGCCACCAAATCCCTCGGCGGCCACGGCACCGCCATCGCCGGGGTCATCGTCGACGGCGGCACCTTCGACTGGACCGCCCCCGGACCCGACGGCACCGCCCGCCACCCCCAGTTCACCACCCCCGACCCCAGCTACCACGGCGTGGTCTACGCCGACCTCGGCGCCCCCGCCTACGCCCTCAAGGCCCGCGTGCAACTGCTGCGCGACCTCGGCGCCGCGGTCTCCCCGTTCAACGCCTTCCTCATCGCCCAGGGCCTCGAGACCCTGAGCCTGCGCATGGAACGCCACGTCGCCAACGCCGGCAGGGTCGCCGACTTCCTCGCCCGCCGCCCCGAGGTCACCGCCGTCGCCTACGCCGGCCTCGACTCCTCCCCCTGGTACCAGCGCGGCCGGGCCCTGGCCCCGCGCGGGACCGGCGCGATCGTCACCTTCGAACTCGCCGGCGGCGTCGACGCCGGCAAGAAGTTCGTGAACGCGCTGACCCTGCACAGCCACGTCGCCAACATCGGCGACGTACGCTCGCTGGTCATCCACCCCGCCTCGACCACCCACTCCCAGCTCACCGCCGCCGAACAACTC
>NZ_AJFC01000418.1:0-652 GCF_000256505.1 Rhodococcus sp. P14
CGGTCAGGGGGCAGTGATGCCCGACTGGGCTGCCCTCATCGACGAGTACCTCGCCTTCCGCATCGCACGAGGATTCCAACCGAGCCGCAAGATACAGCGATTGCTCCCGCAGTTCGTCGCCTCGCTGCCGCACCGTCGCGACGACGGTCTGCTGTTCAGCAACTCCGACGTGCTGACCTGGGCGAACGTCCCTGATCAGGCGGCACCTTCCTGGGTCTCGGCCCGATTGTCGATCGTGCGGGGCTTCGCGCTCTACCTCGCCGGATCCGACCTTCCCGTCGTCGTGCCGGCCTGTCGGCAGGCACCGACCTCGTCTCGCCGAGCCACCCCGTATCTGTATTCGACCTCGCAGATCGTCGACCTCATGGATGCCGCCGACGTGGTGTTCACGCCCCTGCGTGCCGCCACCATGCGCACCCTCATCGGGTTGCTCTTCGTCACCGGAATGCGCATCGGTGAGACGCTGCACCTGAGTGTCGGCGACCTCGATATGAATCAGAAGACCCTGATGATCCGGCACGCGAAGCTCGGTCGCGAACGCATCGTCTGCCTCGATACCAGCACCACCGAGGCGCTACAGGTCTACCTGGACGATTTACCACGACACGGTCTGGGCACCGGCGCCGATCGGCCGCTGTTTGTCACCGGCAGA
>NZ_AJFC01000419.1:0-527 GCF_000256505.1 Rhodococcus sp. P14
TGGGCACCGGCACCGATCGGCCGCTGTTTGTCACCGGCAGAGGCACTGCGGTGTCCTACTCCAACGTCTGCGGTGGATTCCATCAGATGGTGCGCCGTGTCGGACTGGCCCCTCGTGCCGGCGCCCGTCCACGCCTGCACGATCTGCGACACAGTTTCGCCACCCGAGCGATGATCGATGCCTACCGGACAGGACGCGACCCCGCGCACACGCTGACCGTACTGTCTTTCTGGCTCGGGCATTCCAACCCGGCCGACACCTATTGGTATCTGCAGGCTGCCCCGGAAGTCGCGGCGATCGCCGCCGGGCGCCTCGACCACAGCCGGGAGTGGTGATGAACCACCGTCTCGCCCCGATCCTGCAGCGGTACTTCACCAGCTACGCGCTTACCCAGCGGGCATTGAGCCCGGCCACGATCCGGTCCTACCGCGACTGCTGGGCTCTGTTGTTGACCTTCGTCGCCGAACGCACACAGATCCCGCCCCACGCGCTCGACCTCGCACACATCGACCACGGAAGTGTCACCG
>NZ_AJFC01000421.1:0-955 GCF_000256505.1 Rhodococcus sp. P14
CGCCGCCGGCATCCCGATGGATGTGCCCGCCCTGACCGTGAACAAGGTGTGCCTGTCCGGCATCGACGCCATCGCGCTGGCCGACCAGCTCATCCGCGCCGGCGAGTTCGACGTCGTCGTCGCCGGCGGCCAGGAGTCGATGAGCCGGGCCCCGCACCTGCTCGAGAAGTCCCGCGCCGGGTTCAAGTACGGCGATGTGACCCTGCGCGACCACCTGGCCTTCGACGGGCTGCACGACATCTTCACCGACCAGGCCATGGGTGCCCTCACCGAGGCCGCCAACACCGGCGCGGCGGCCGTCTCCCGCGCCGAGCAGGACGCGTTCGCCGCCGCCAGCCACCAGCGGGCGGCCCGCGCGCACAAGGACGGGCTGTTCGACGACGAGATCGTGCCGGTGTCGATCCCGCAGCGCAAGGGCGACCCGCTCGTGGTCACCGCCGACGAGGGCATCCGCCCGGACACCACCGCCGAGTCCCTGGCCAAGCTGCGGCCGGCGTTCGCCCCCGACGGCACCGTCACCGCCGGCTCGGCCTCGCAGATCTCCGACGGCGCGGCCGCGGTGGTGGTGATGTCCAAGGCCAAGGCCGAACAGCTCGGCCTGTCCTGGCTCGCGGAGATCGGCCGGCACGGGGTGGTCGCCGGTCCGGACTCGACGCTGCAGTCCCAGCCGGCGCGGGCGATCGCGAAGGCCTGCGCGCGGGAGGGCCTCGAGCCGGCCGAGCTGGACCTGGTGGAGATCAACGAGGCGTTCGCCGCGGTGGGGATCGCCTCGGCCCGTGAGCTGGGCATCGACCCGGCCAGGGTGAACGTCAACGGCGGGGCGATCGCGCTGGGGCACCCGCTGGGGATGTCCGGGGCCCGGATCGTGCTGCACCTGGCCCTCGAGCTGGCCCGCCGCGGCGGCGGGGTCGGGGCCGCGGCCCTGTGCGGCGGCGGCGGCCAGGGCGACGCCCTC
>NZ_AJFC01000422.1:0-843 GCF_000256505.1 Rhodococcus sp. P14
GGTCCACGGTATCCGGCCGCGCCGAGGTCCTCACTCGGGTCGCCGGGATCGGCGAGTGGTACGAAGAGGCGCTCGATGCGACGCATCGGTTCGGCCTGCGGCGCTTCCGCCTCCCTTCGACGGGGGCGCTGTCGTCGTAGGCCGTTGAGTCAGGAATTCACCAGCTGGTGGACGCGCTGGAACGACACGCCCAGCACCTCCCCGATGTCGCGGAGGGTTGCACCGCGTGCTTGAAGCGCTCGGGCCGCGGCGACCTGCGCCGAGGCTGCGCGGGCGCGTGCTTCCTCCGCGGCGTGCTGGGCCGCGTGGAACTCACGAACCGCGGCCGCCAGGTCTTCGGGCAATTCGATCTCGATCTCGATTTCGTCGACCGGCGATCCCGTCATGATGTGTACAAAGTCGGCCGCCATCTCCTTGACCTCGCGCAGGTGGCGGGCCTGGGTGGTGCGGTCCACTTCGGGCACGTGGACCGACCACCATCCGTCGTCGCGGGTCACTTGTGCGGTGTACTTCACTTCTTCCACCAGTTTCTTCCGAGCTTGACGCGGCCTCTTTGTAGATCGCCGTCGTAGTCAGTTCCTTGATTTCGTTGTGGCGTGGGACTGGGATCACAAGGCCGTCGATGTCGACGATGGTGTGTCGCCCGCCCTCGGTGACTTCGATGGGTAGGCCTGCGGACTCGGCGGCGGTGCGGAGGCGTTTCAAGATGTCCCTACGCTTCGTCACCAGTGTAGTCTATTCAGGCTAGACAAATCAAGTCAAGGTTGACTAGACGAAGATTGCGGCGCGCTGGGCTCCACGTTTTCATCGAGCAAGGACGGCGACGGCCACCAGCTGCCACCA
>NZ_AJFC01000423.1:0-248 GCF_000256505.1 Rhodococcus sp. P14
CCCCGCCGTGGTCCGTGGCCTGGTCGCGGTGCTGCGTCGCCCGGTCGCCGACGGGGTGACGACGGTGCTGCCCGAGCAGTTCCTGCTGCGCCCGGAGCGCTTCGCCGCCGGAGAGCATGTGGTGACGGTGAACTGGTCGACGGTGCCGCCGTCCAAGATCACCCCCGGTGGGGCGTTCGATCCGCAGCGTCGCCGTCACATCCACTGGGTCGACGTCGAGGCCGGACCGCTGGTCTTCCGGTTCTTCG
>NZ_AJFC01000424.1:0-290 GCF_000256505.1 Rhodococcus sp. P14
TGGCCGGGGCGGCCGGACACACTGGCGTCCACCGAAGACAGAACCGACCCGAAGGAGGACCCGCTCGTGCACACCTGGACCGTCACCTGCGATCCGGCCGTCGCGCAGGAATCCGGCACCGCCGCCACCGAAGTCGACGCCGTCATCGCCGGCGCCGCCGCGTTGCGCCGCATCACGGCCGCCACCCACCGGACCGGCCACCCGTCGCCCTACCTGCGTCTGCGCATCGACACCCGCTTCCGGATCGGCCTGAGCGCCGGGCCCGACAGCCCGGACGGAGTCCTCGAGTG
>NZ_AJFC01000425.1:0-651 GCF_000256505.1 Rhodococcus sp. P14
TCTACCGATCCCGGCGACTGATGAGCATCGACGGATTGACCCTGGATGTGCCGGACAACGACGCGAACGTCGAGCATTTCGGTCGGCCGCCGTCCTCCCGCGGTGGCGGCCGCGGCGGAGCGTTCCCGCAGGTTCGGGGGCTGGGGTTGGCCGAATGCGGCTCACACGCGATCGTCGACGCCGCGCTCGGGACATACAAACAGGGCGAACAGAGCCTGGCCGAGTCAATCGTGCGGTCGCTGCAGTCTGGGATGCTGCTGCTCGCCGACCGTGGATTCTTCAGCTATCGACTGTGGCAGATGTGCGCCGACACCGGTGCCGACTTGCTGTGGCGAATGAAGTCCAACGCTGTACTTCCTGTCGAAAAACGCTATCCAGACGGATCTTTCGCATCCCATGTCTACCCGGGAACGAAGGCGCGCCGGAACCGCGCCGACGGCATCGCGGTCCGGGTGATCGAGTACACCCTCGACGTGGTGGGCGAAGGCGGTGAGCCCGCACCCGTGGGTGATCAGACACCGTATCGTCTGTTGACCACGATCACCGACCCCGACGCCGCGCCTGCCGCCGAGTTGGCCGGGCTGTATTCGCAGCGGTGGGAGATCGAGACCGCGTTCGACGAACTCAAGACCCACCAGCGCGGTCCGGGGG
>NZ_AJFC01000426.1:0-571 GCF_000256505.1 Rhodococcus sp. P14
GGGGGGTCGGGGGCATTCGGACACCTCGAAGAATCCCATCCAGCCGAGGTCGGCGAACTCGGTCTTGTGTGCGTGGAACATGTATCTGCCCGGGTACGGGAATCGGAGTTCGCAGATGCCGCGCTGGCCCTGCGCCTGGACCACGGTGTCGGTGAATTCGGACGGTTCGAGCCGGGTGCCGGTGGGGTAGTAGTCGAAGAAGTTGCCGTGCAGATGAAAGCTGTTGACCGGGTCGTATTCGAGGACGTTGACCAGATAGATCCGGACCAGCTCGTTGCGCCGGACCTGGACCGGTTCGTGCATGTAGTGGAACGGGATGCCGTTGACGGCGTAGAGCTGGTTGCCTTCGCCGTCGAAGGTGGTGTTGTACCCGTGCATCACCATCACCATCTCGTCCGCCGGCGGCCGGTCCTGGGGTGGGTCGACGATGAAGGTGCCGTACATGCCGCGGGCGATGTGCTCGGCGAGCGGGCTCACATGGCAGTGATACAGGTGCACCCCGAACGGGATCGCGTCGAATTCGTAGGTGAACGACTCGCCCGGTTCGATCACACCGCGCCCCACCCCGGGC
>NZ_AJFC01000427.1:0-529 GCF_000256505.1 Rhodococcus sp. P14
CGCTGCACGTGGTGCCCTCGATGCTCGAGACGCTCCTCGTCGACGGCGAGGACCGTCTCCCCGCGTCGGTGCGACGGGTCCTCGCGATCGGTGAGGCGTTGCCGGCGGCGACGGCGGGTCGGTTCCTGGCGCACAACGCGGCCCGGTTGGACAATCTGTACGGTCCGACGGAGGCGGCGGTGTCGGTGACCTTCCACGAGGTCGACGACGCCGCGGGTGTGTCGGTGCCGATCGGTGTGCCGGAATGGAACTCGCGGGTGTTCGTGCTCGACGGGCGGCTGCGGCCGGTGCCGGTCGGGGTGTCCGGCGAGCTGTATCTGGCGGGTGCGCAGCTGGCCCGCGGTTATCACGGGCGGGCGGATCTGACGGCGGAGCGGTTCGTCGCGTCCCCGTTCGGTGCCGGTGAGCGGCTCTACCGCACCGGTGACCTGGTGCGGTGGGATGCGGCGGGCCGGCTCGAGTACGTGGGCCGCACGGATTTCCAGGTCAAGGTGCGTGGTTTCCGGATCGAGCTCGGCGAGATCGAGGC